>NZ_JADBGB010000005.1 GCF_015220045.1 Marivivens aquimaris
CCATATTCGGGGCTTCTTCTATCATGGCCTTCCCTTGGGTCCTTGTTCTGCCTGGGTGCAGTATCAGGCCCACGGGGTCGCAACACCGTGAGCGATACAAAACAACATTAATGATAGCAATGCAATAATAACGTGTTGACGAAGTTCGCCTTGCTCCGATAACGGTGATCGCCGACAGAATGATAATCATAAAGGCGGCAAAGGAGTTTTGTCCTGCGGTTGTTTATTGCGCGCAACGCACCGTTGCTGTTCGCGTTCCTGCTTGGAAGCATGCCGATAGCCGCGGCAGCAGATTGCGTGCCTCCCGAGCGACCGTTCTTGCCCCAGTCGCAAGAAGACATGCGTGCCTATGCCGATCTGCTGCGTTCTGATTTCGAGGGCTACATCGCCGACATCCAGGAATACTTCCGTTGCCTTGATGCCGAGCGTCAACGCGCGTTTCAGGAGGCGCGCGAGGTCAGTGAGGACTATGGAAGGTTGGTCGAGCTATTGGAATGAGGAAACGCATGGGCTCAACCGCCGTCGAGATCCTCGTAGTAGACGAGCGCGGGCATGTTGCGGCGCTGATGCACGATGCGCAGGATGACGGCCGCGCCATCCGCCGCATCGAGCCGCTTGTAGAAGATCACGTGTCGCTGGCAATTGACGGACCGCATCCCAAGAACAAAGAGACTCCTGTCCCGGCCCGCGTCGGGATCCCCAGTGATCCGCTCGAAGGCGGTGACCAACTGGCGGTAATAGGCGAGCCATTGGTCCCTACCCCAGGTCTCGACGGTGTAGGCACGGATCTCTTCAAGGTCGGCCCTGGCCCGACCGGAAAGTCGAACAGTCATGCGGGTCAGCGATCAAACGCATCCGGTTCGAAGGCGTGAGCATCGAACTCGGCGAAATCCCCATTTTCGGCCAGGGTGGCTGCCTCCTCGAGGTCGGCCTTGAGCGCATAGAACTGCCGGGCGCCATCCCGCTCCATCAGCATCCTGACGCCGGCGCGCACGACTTCGCTCAGATTTGCGTAGGCGCCGGATTCGATCTGTGCCTGCACATATTTCTGCATCGGTTCGGTCAGGTGGACGTTTGGCATCGGACTCTCCTATACATGCTCAATCGTATCAGATACTGCCATAAATCTTCAAGCGCATGTTCGATCCGAACATAGGCCCCAACACAGGATCGTTGCTCCGCCCCGCCCTTCTGTTTCCGGATTCCAGCCGGAGAACCAAGCGCGACAGTTTTCCGATACTGCGCTTCCCGAGGCCATGAGCGCTGCGACACGCCGTTTGACGGGCTCATGCGGTCTGTTCTTCCATGACCGCTTTCGTGGCCGCATTGGAGCGCCATATTTGTGTTTGGTTACAGATGCTTGTTTGGAAATTTACATGAGATGGGTCCGCAATTCTGGCCGCTTTCAGGACGCCGAAACAGCCAAAACCGGCGTCAGATCTTGGAAGCCGCCAATCGACACAAGCGAACAATCGGACGAAATCATCAATCAAATCTCCTTGCTATCATTCATGTTGTTTCGTATCGCTGCACCATTGTAGATGGAGTCGGCATCATGAAGCACGTGATCCACAGCGTGGCAACAGCCACGGCATTAAGCATATCCGGACTAATGGCCTCGTCAGGTCCGGCTCAGGCCTATCAGGTCGACTGTGCGATCCTCCTCTGCCTTGCGGGCGGCTGGCCTGCCTCCGCGCCCTGCGCGCATGCCAGAGCGGTCTTCATTCGGCGGATCACGCCATGGCCGATCGAGCCGCCCTTACAAATCTGGCGGTGTCCGATGGGTGTGTCGCTCAACGATCCCAGTCCGATGTCGCCTATGGAACGCCTTTATGACATCACGTTCCGCGATCCGCCCGAACCGCAGGAATCGACTCCGATCCCCCTTGTTCACGTCCAAGCAGATGAGCAAGCCGACATCGACATCTCAGGCGACGCCTTTGATTTCGTGCGTAGCATTCGCGTTTATCACATCCAGTACCGCCAGCATGAAAACCGAGATGGCGACTGTAATCGCAGCGACTCCACGCGGTTGGGGTCCTACGGCGTGCAGGGCGACTACCGATGGACAAGGTCCACCGTAGGCCAGGTGCCGGCCGCATCCGGCCTGAGCATCCCGAATGGATGCGGGAGCTACTTCTACCGTTCCGTCTTCGTCGACTGGCACGATCACGCCGGTAACTATGGCTCTGAAGAGGTTCGCTACTGACAAAATCTGCGCGCGGTTTTGCCGCGCGCGTCATCTCAACCCCGCACGGGAGGCTGTGCAAAACCCCTGAAAAGGAGACGACGCCAGACCGTGAAGCCTGACGCCGTGCTAGAAAACTCCGTGAACAAGAGTTTCCTAGCGCACCGCTAAAACACCTGCAACCAGCAAAGTTGTTTTGCTGGCAAGAATGTTGTTGTCTCACGACATGGCGTCGGATCTCCAAGGAGACCTCGACCATGGAACCTACGACCGGCTTGATCCTGCGACGGATTACGCAGACAAATCTCTCTGTTGCAGCGCACAAGCTTGCCACCCTCATCCTCGATGCCATCGCCTGGAAGGATGGCTACAACGGTTTGTCGCGCGGAACGGCAGCCTTCACCCTCTCGGCCCTGGCGGAGAAGATGGGTGTCTCACGGCAGTATCTTGCGGTTCTTCTGAGCGAACTTGAGGCTTCGGAGTTGCAGCTCGAGCGGGCGAAGCCGAATGGCAAGTTCGCGCCCTGGATCTTTCGGTTTTCCGCTTTCGACGAGGAGAGTGAAACCCATGATCTCGTGTCAGGTGAAGGCGACACATCACTATCTAGAGATAATAAAAACAAAACTATCTTCTCAGGGCTGATCGATATCACCACGAGTTCGAACGTTTTTCAGACAAGTTGGGCGGAGCTCATCAAAGCAGCGAAGGCCACGTTGCCCTGCTGGAACATCGACACCCAGGTCATCTGGGATCGCTTCCTCGCCTTCAACCGGTCCCGAGGCAACGGCAGGGTGCCGGCCGGCTTCCTGCTTGGCTTCATGCGCCGATGGCGAAATTCGTGGGGAACTCCAACTCGTCCCGCGGTCAAGCCGCCCGCGAGACCAATAACGGATCCCAAAGAGCGCGAATTGCTGAGACAGATGCAAGCCGCACCAACTGCGAACCGCCAGTTCCACGCGTCCGACTTGTGTCGCTTGATCGGACACGCTGCCTACGAAGCGCGGGTACTCGATGTGATCCGCAAGTTTGGGTGCCAGAGGTTTTCAGCAACCTTGGCGGTGCACGGACGAGCGGTGCTGGAAGGGGAGATATCCCGGTAGCTTCGCTTGCTCGGACTTGGAGTCCATGAAAGCCCCGCTACAGATGTCAAGTTCCGATAGTGAAGTTTATGTTAAATTTCGAAGAATTCAGCGCGTAGGGACTTATTATGCAGCCTAAAGTCGACATCAAACTGCATCGGATTGTTTCATCCGAGCAGACAAATGTTGCTGACTACATTTAGATCGTTCCGTTCCTCCATTAATCGTGAAGCATCTGATGTGATGTCAATTTCCAGGCCAGAGTCCTTTTCTTGCAGAATCGCTGGCTACCCGTCACGCGCCCACGCAATTGCGGACTCGGTATCGCTGGATTCGAACCACTGCATCTCGGAGCCCGTCAATAGGTTGACCACCCGTGCGCCCCATTCCATCCATCTGCGTTCTCCGACAACCGCTATGCGACCGAAATCGTTCGCGTGGGCGGTGTCGACCTTCAGATCTTCTAGCATCGCCGAAGGCTCTTCGTAGCCCTCGAAACTTGTAAGGTCGAGAACCAGACCCGGATTATCGGTTGTTCCAAGACGCTCATGAAGCAGCGCGTGCATATGCTTGAATTCTGTCTCCGTCAACTTGCCTTCGCAGACGAGCCCGATGACATCATCACGCTCGGTCAGCGTTTCCTTGAACATTGGTCTTCTCCTTTTCACTTGCGTTGCCGTGACCGTAGAGATCGGCGTTCTGATGAGCGCGATCCTCGTGCTCGAATTCGAGGCTGGAATGGCTGATGCCGAATTCTTCCTTCAGCCGCTCCTTGATCGCGCTCTTGATCTCTTCGATCTTCGACCATCCCTCGGCTGCCACGACGACATGACAGTCGAGCGCAGCCTCGTGCTCTTGCATTTGCCAGAGATGGACGTGGTGGACGTCGGCGACGCCTTCGACTTTCCGCATCGCTTCGACGACGGCCTCGTTGTCGATGTCCGGCGGGCTCCCGAGCATCAGGGTTCGGATTGGGCCGCCTATTTCAGTGAAAGACAGATACAGGATGTAGGTCGCGATGCCGATGGTGATGGCAGGATCGACCCAACGCATGTCGTAAAGGATGATCAGCGACCCAGCGACGATAACCGCGACCGAAGCAAGCGCATCCGAAAGGTTGTGGAGAAAAAGCGCACGGATGTTCACGCTCCCCTTCTGCATCGAATAGGTCAGCATTGCGGTCAGCGTGTCGACCACAAGCGCGATTCCACCGAGAATGACGACGGTCCACCCCATGACTTCGGGTGGATCAATCATGCGCATGCCACCTTCGTAGATCAGATAGAAGCCGATCACGATGAGGGTGGTGTAGTTGATCAGGGCCGCGACGATTTCGACCCGGCCATAGCCGAAGGTCATGCGCTCATCGGCCGGGCGGCGCGCGATCTTGCGTGCGGCAAAGGCAATGACAAGCGAGGCCATATCGGAAAAGTTGTGCAGCGCATCGGCGATCAGTGCCAGGCTGCCCGACAATATGCCCCCGACGATTTGCGCAACGGTAAGAAGCCCGTTCGCCCAGATCGCGATGGCAACCCGCCGATCGCCAGAATCCGGATCGATATGCGCGTGCCCGTGGTCATGTGGCATTGGCAGGCTCCTCATGCGCGTGTGTCGCGCGTCGGTCAGTCTTGAGGCGGTCGCTGCGGAAACCACGAACGCGCGCATTCATCCAGTGGCGTATGATATGACGGTAAAGGGCACCACGCAGCCATCCAAAGGATTGCTCATGGGAAAAATAGAAGGCGTCCGGCGTATCAAACACGCCGAAATCCTGCACGATGCCGGTTTTCTGAATGTAGGTATCTTCTCCGTTCCAGGCGACGGGAGGCGCGCCAAGGCAATCCGTGCCCGCGCCATAACCGCAGAGACTTTCTGTGTCCGAGAATGACGTTTGCAGGACATCGAGGAAAGCGTCATCCAGGATGAAGCCTTCAAGGTTGATCCAGGCACCTTGAAATTCGATCTCGACCCATGAGTGGAGAATTTCCTGCGGAGCAAGCGGATACACCAGCTCAGGGACAACACCGCGCTGCAAGCCTTTGTGGATCGTAAACCCATGCAACCGGCAACGAATGCCGACACCACGCAGCAGCGCCATCAAGAGCGTGCCTTTGGTATTGCACTGCCCATAGCCGTCGGAAAGCACTTCGGATGCGGGGATGTCGTCAGCTCGATTGTATCCGAACGCGATTTCATTCCGAACGAAATCATAGGCAGCTCCGATCCGATCGTATTCGGATAAGCCGCGCCAGCTGCGGTTCTCAATTAGACGCGCAAGAGGCGCGGCATCAAAATCCAGTAGTTTGGTGGGTACAAGTAGGGGGTCGATCATCTGCAACGGGTCGCTCCTCGAATCGTCTTGGAACAAGACTAATTGCTATAGTCACTATAGCTTCAATCCTTTCTTTCAGAAAGAATCTCCCGCAACTATTTGTCCGTGTGAACCGCTTTGTGGTGTTCGCCGTGTGCGTCGCGCAGGATGTCGATACCGCCCCAGGCCGCGATCCCGGCGACGATCACACCGACGACAAGGTCCGGCCAGTTGGTTCCTAGCCAAGCGACGAGGCCACCGGCCACGACGATCCCGAGGTTCGCGGCGAAATCGTTGTAACTGAAGGTGTTGGCCGCGCGGATATTGACGTTTGGATTTTTGAGCTTAGCGAGCAGCCAAACGCAGACTGCGTTGATAGCCGCCGCGATCAGGGCCATTGCAATCATGATCGTCCCGAGCGGATCTGACCCACCGATGTAGCGGCGCCACGCATCGTAGAGGATGCCTGCAGCGAACAGGATCAGCAGCCCGCCGGAAACGTTCGCCGCCCCGCGTTTCCATTTGGCGGATCGGGACAAAGCGAAAAGTCTGATCGCGTAGACGAAGCTGTCGGAGAGGTTATCGAGCCCGTTGGCGATCAGGGCACTTGAGTCGCCGAAGGCGCCTGTTGCGAAAAAAGCCACGGCCAAACCGATATTGAGCGCCAGAACGATCCAAAGCGTCCGTCTCTCCATTGAATCTTGTCTAGCGGCCATTTTGTGGTTCCAGCTTGTGTTGTACGACACATTAACTTCTGCGGCAGATCTGCGTTCCAGCCGGAATGTTGGCTGAATTCCTTCAGGCCCCGATTTCCTCGTGTTCGGTCAAGCATTCCGAATGGTCCCGCAACACCTCAAGCACCTTGCAATCTCCCGTCCGCCCGCCGCTGCATTCGTGAACCATGCGTTTCAGTTCCGTGCGCAGCGCCTTCAGGCGGGCCATGCGCTGCTCCACCTGTTTGAGCTGGCGACGCGCGATGGCATCAGCCTCATCACAGGGCCGGTTGGGATGGTCGCTGAGGTCGAGCAGCTCGCGGATCGCATCGAGCGAGAAACCGAGTTGTCGCGAATGGCGGATGAAGGACAGCCGGTCGAGCTGTGCATTGTCGTAGCGCCTCTGCCCGCCTTCGGTCCTGCCAGGTTCGGGCATGAGCCCAATCTGTTCGTAGTACCGGATGGTCTGCACCTTCGTGCCAGTCTTCTTTGACAGAGTACCGATCGTGAGCATTTTCGCCTCCATGAAAAAGATACAGTTTGTGTAGGTTTTGCCGTCGGAATAAACAAGTGTCGGTTTCACAGACGCGTGAGTTCAAGCTATACCATGATTTCGTGCTTGAACCTCTAGCGGCTAGAGGATGTATCCGCACTTGCAATAAGAATCAAAAACAGGCGAACAGGATTGTCCCTTACATCGGCACAGAAGTTTCTTTGGGTTTTGGCAGGCGTGGCAGCGCTTGCCTTCGTATGGCTCTTGCTATGGTCCGATTATCGTGCCGATAGCGCCCGAACTGACGCCGAGCCGCCTTTTTTCGCTGAGTTCGAACTGACGGACCACCAGGGTATGGTTCAAACCGAGGAGGACTTTGCGGGGCGCTGGATGCTGGTTTTTTTCGGCTTTACCAACTGCCCCGACGTCTGCCCGACGACCCTATCTGAGGTCGCGGCGGTGATGGACGGTCTGGGCGACGATGCCGCCAAGGTCCAGCCGATTTTCATCACCATCGACCCCGAACGGGACACGCCCGCCGCACTCGCCGAATACGTCCCGCTGTTCGATGCGGGCATCATCGGTCTGACCGGCACGCCGGAACAGATCGCCGCCACATCCGAGACGTTTCCGATCTTCTTTGAACGCGTCGAAGAGGCTGCGGCGCCGGATGGTTACACGATGGGCCACACGTCGCATTTGTTCCTCTTCGATCCCGACGCGGGCTTCGCCGACTCGTGGCCCTACGGCACCTCCGCCGAAGAGATACTCGCCGATCTGGAAGAGAGGTTCTGACCGACATGAACCGTATGTCCGGAGAAACAGCCCTCGGGCTGGCGTGGATCATCGCGCTCGTCGCCTCGCTTGCCGTGCTTTTTGTCGGCGAGGTGCTGGGGCAGACGCCCTGTGTGCTGTGCTGGTTCCAGCGCGCCTTCATGTTCCCCTTGGCCATTGTCCTCGGGCTCGGCCTTTGGTGGCGGGACGGCCGCGTGGGGCGCTACGGCATCGCATTGGCGCTTGGCGGCGGCGCAATCGCCCTCTGGCACATGGGGCTGTACGTCGGTCTTGTTCCCGAACGCGTCCAGCCCTGCACGGCCACCGGCCCCTCTTGCACCGATGACAACCAACTGGTCTTCGGCATCCCTATCCCGCTGATGGCGCTCGCCGCCTTCGCGCTGATCGGGGCGCTGTCGGCCCTTTCATTGAAGGACACACGAACATGAATCGACGCGGCCTGATCCTGTCCGTTCTTGCCCTCGGCGCCGCCGGTTTCGGCGGAGCCACCTGGTTTGCAATCCGCCCCGGCCCAGTGGCCGAAGCGGAGCCCGTTGCTCCGGAACTTGCGGAGGCGATGATCCGCCCCTACTCGCCCATCCTCGGGCCTGCGGATGCGCCCGTCACGATCGTCGAATTCTTCGATCCGGCCTGCGAGGCCTGTCGCGCCTTTCATCCCATCGTGAAGGACATCATGGCCGAGCATGGGGAAGCTGTCCGCGTCGTGATCCGCTACACGCCCTTCCACGGCGCGGCATCCGAGGAAGCCATCCGCGTGCTCGAAGCGGCGCGCATGCAGGACGTTTACGTGCCGGTGCTCGAGGCCGTTCTGCGGGAACAGCCGAGATGGGCGTCGCACGGTGCCCCGGCGCCTGGCCTGATTTTTCAGATCGCCGCCACGGCCGGACTCGATGCCGAAGCCGCGCGCACGCAAATGCTGGCACCCGGTGTCGTGGCGATCCTTAACCAGGATCGTGCTGACGTCGAGGCCGTGGGAATTCGCCAGACGCCCACATTCTTTGTGAACGGCAAGCCGCTCGATCCATTCGGGGAGGCAGAGTTGCGTCGTCTGGTGGCCGCCGAAGTCGCTGCCGCGCAAAGCTGAATGGAAAGGGCAGGATCAGAACGATGAAAAAGTATATTTTGACTGGCACACTGGCCGCGCTTTTGACCCTTGGAGGGCTCTCGGTGCCCGCGCTGGCCGGACCCGAGGATGTTGTCGTCGAGAACGCGTGGTCCCGCGCCTCCATCGGGATGAACCGTCCCGGGGCCGCTTACATGACGATCCGCAACACTGGCGACGAGCCGGTGACGCTGATCGGCCTTACAACACCGCTCGCGATGATGCCCGAAATCCACCAGACGAAGACCAATGCCGAAGGTGTGAGCTCCATGAGCCCGGCGGGGGAGATCGCGATCGCCCCGGGCGAGAGCGTCGCGCTCGAACCGGGGGGCCTGCACGCAATGCTGATGCGGCTACAAGAACCGATGACGGAAGGGGACACCTTTCCGCTGACCCTGCTTTTCGACGACGGAGGCGAAGTGACGGTCAAGGTGCCGATCCTCGGAATCGCCGCGCGGGGGCCAGAGGACTGATGCGGCGACGGGCGGTCCTGGGGTACGGCGCGGCTGGTGTCGGGGCGGTCGCCCTGATGCTCTTCGTCGGTTGGTGGCAGGTCGATGGACCCGGTGGACCCGAACCTGTCGGGCAGCGGCCTGTTGCCCTGACCGAGATGGATTTCCGTCTGACGGATCATGAGGGCAACGCGGTCGGGCCGGAAACCCTGATCGGTCGCCCGACGATGGCGTTCTTCGGCTTCACCTACTGTCCCGATGTCTGCCCGACCACGCTTTCTGACATTTCGGGATGGCTCGACGATCTGGGAGACGAGGCCGACGAGATGAACGTGGTTTTCATCACGGTCGATCCCGAGCGCGACACTGTCGAAACGATGGCCGAATATGTCGGCTACTTCCATCCGGCGATCCGCGGCTGGACGGGACCGGAAGAGCAGATAGCGCGCGTCGCGGACGGCTTCCGCGCCACCTACGAGCGAGTACCGGCGGAGAGCGGCGATTACACGATGAACCACACCGCGAGCGTCTTCCTGTTCGCAGCCTCTGGGCGATTCGTCACCATGATCGACTATCACGAGCCCAAAGAATTCGCGGTGCCGAAGATCCGCCGCGCGCTGGAAGAAGAAATGGAGGGGGCGACATGAGGCTCAGAACTTTGGCGGCTTGTGTCGCAATTGCGGGGACGGTTTCGGGAGCGGCTATCGCCATCTCTGATTCCATGTCGAAAGAACCCGTGCCGCCGGAACTTGCCCAGGCAGGTAGCTGGATGCCCCAAGGTCCTGAAGCCCCCCAGAACGTTGACATCCCCGTGACGCTGCCCGCGGCGGCATGGGCAGACGATGCACCCGACCTCAGCCCGCTGCCCCTTCTGCAGGCCGCGTTTGCCGACAGGCCGGTGCAAGCGATCGAGCCACCCCTGTCGACGTGGTCGCGCGACATTGCTCCGGGCGAAACGCTCGATTTCTTGCTGTCAGAGGCCGGTCTTGCGGCACCTGACAGAGCCGAAGTTGCCCTCGCGCTTGGTGCGGAATACGATCTGCGACGGCTGCGGCCGGGGCACTCGGTCACTGTCGCTTCGACCGTGGACGGCAGCCCCCGCACCGTCTCACTCGCCGTCGAGGACGGGGTTCGGATCGAGGTGGTTTTCGGCGAGCAGATGTCCACGCAGGTCGTGGCTCCGGATCCGGAAATCGTAACCCTTGCCGGCGAAGCCATGATCGACAGCTCGATCTTCGCGGCACTCGACGAAGCCGGCATACCCGCCCGTTTTTCCGTGGACCTTGCGCAGATGCTGGGTGGGACCGTGGATTTCCGCCGCGAGATGGCCGGTGGCGAAACACTAAGGCTTCTCTGGCGTGAGGCGCGGGTCGGAGAGGACAGGATCGGACAGCCCGAACTCGCCTTCGCCGCACTGGAGATCGGCGGTTCGCTTTACGAGATCGTATGGCCGGACGACGGCAGCGGTCAGGCGACGATCTACGTCGATGGCGAGGTGCTGCGCGTCTTCGCACAGCCGGTCGAGGGTGCGCGCCTCAGCTCGGTGTTCGGACGCCGCACGCATCCGGTCTTTGGCAACGTCCGGATGCACACCGGCGTCGATTTTGCAGCGGCACGTGGGACACCGGTTCAAGCGACGGCACCGGGGCGGGTCAATTTCATCGGCTGGCGCGGCGGATATGGTCGCGTGGTCGAAATCTTGCACGGCTCCGACACCATGACGCGCTACGCGCATCTGAGCGCCGTGCCGGAAGACTTGGCACAAGGCCAACGCGTTGCGGCGGGAGACGTGATCGGCCGCGTCGGCGCGACTGGCACGGCGACAGGTCCGAACCTGCACTATGAGGTGCTCGTGGATGGGCGCCCGACTGACCCCCTCTCTGACGACCGGCTCGCCGAAGCGGCCGAGAGCGATGCGGATGATACCGCCGCGCTCTCGCGTCTGGCCGAGGCGCGGGCGCTTCTGAATGAAAACCTCGGCAGCGAGATTGCCAAAACGACAACCGAAAGGCTCTGACCCATGAAACGCATGACACAAGTTCTTGCCATCACGCTCGCCCTGTTCCCAGCGGCCCAGGCCCTCGCAGAGGCAACGGCGATCGACGTCCGCAAGACCAACGGATGCGGCTGCTGCCTCTCGTGGATGAAACATCTCGAAGAGAACGGGTTTGTGCCGACCGGCCAGGACATGTTCGGCGGGCTTCTCGTGCGCTTCAAGCTAGACAACGGCGTGCCGCAGCGCATGGTCTCCTGCCACACCGCGCTCATTGACGGCTACGTGATCGAGGGCCATGTACCGGCCGCTGACATCCGCCGCCTTCTCGAGGAGCGCCCGGACGCCGTCGGCCTCGCTATTCCGGGGATGCCCTATGGCTCGCCCGGCATGGGGCCAGAAGACGACCGCGAGGCCTATGATGTCTTCCTCGTCCGCAAGGACGGGTCGACGGAAGTCTTTTCGAGCTACGCCGAAGGATAATCTGGCCCGCCCATGGAAAATCTGTCTCCGATAATGCTCGGCTTTCTCGGAAGTCTTGCCGCCGGATCGCTCACAGCAGTCGGAGCAGTTCCCGTGCTGTTCGGGCGCATCCCGTCTCGGGCCACACGCGATCTGTCGCTCGGCTTCGCTGCCGGTGTGATGCTCGCCGCTTCTTTCTTTTCGCTGATCATCCCGGCATTGGATGCGGCGGAGCCGATGTTCGAAAACGGCGCGATGCCTGCGGCCATCGTATGCGTTTCGATTCTTCTGGGCATGGGGGCTGTCGCCCTGATGAACGAAAAGCTGCCGCACGAGCACTTCAAGACGGGACGCGAAGGGCCCGAAGCGGCGTCTTTGCGGCGGGTCTGGCTGTTCATCATCGTAATCACGATCCACAACTTCCCCGAAGGCCTTGCGGTTGGGGTCGGCTTCGGATCCGGAGGTATGGAGGGCGGTCTGCCGCTCGCCATCGGCATCGGGCTTCAGAATGCGCCCGAAGGATTGGCCGTCGCTGTATCTCTGCTGGGCGAGGGATATCCGAAGCTGCGCGCCTGGGGCATCGCGGCGCTGACGGGCATGATCGAGCCGATTGGCGGTTTGCTCGGGGCCGGCATCATCACACTGTCGGAACCGCTGCTTCCATGGGGTCTGGCCTTTGCCGCGGGCGCAATGCTCTACGTCATTAGCCACGAAATCATCCCCGAAACCCATCGCAGCGGCCATCAGAACAGGGCGACGCTCGGTCTCGCAGTCGGGCTCGTTCTGATGCTGTTCCTTGATGTCTGGTTGGGATGAGGCAATGTCACTAAACAAGGTATCTCCGATGATCGGCGTCTTCGCAGCACTTGCTGCGTTCGCGATCGATCAGATCACCAAAGCCATTGTCGTTGCGAATGCCGTCACTTTAAGCGCCGGAATTCCCGTGTTTCCGGGATTCAACCTCGTCTTTTATCGTAATGACGGCGTGACTTTCGGGATGTTGGGCGGCGCGCCGTGGTGGAGCCTCATCGCTTTCGCTCTTGCCATCTGTGTTTGGCTGGGGGTTATGCTGTTTCGCGCCGACAATGCGGTGGAAACGCTTGCCTACGGTGCGATCATTGGCGGAGCCCTGGGCAATGTCATCGATCGTGTGCGGTATCGGGCTGTAACAGACTTTCTCGATTTCTACATTGGCACAACACATTGGCCTGCCTTCAACTTGGCCGATGTATTTGTCGTCAGTGGCGTGGGGCTCTTGCTCGCCGCGCCATGGATCAGCGCGCGGCGTTCGATCAAGTCGTGAAGCCGGAAATTCTGAACCGCATCGCTCTGCGCCACCGTTTGCTTTCGCGGATGACGCTTGGTTTCGCCGCCGGGGCGATGACCGTTCTGACTTTCCCGCCTCATTCGATTCTCCTGCTCGTTCCCGTTGCCTATTCCGCGTTGTTTGTCGGGCTTCGCGATCTCTCCTTCGGGCGCGCTTTCCTCGTCGGCTGGGCGTTTGGTCTCGGCCAGTTCGGTTTCGGGATTTGGTGGATCGCGGAAAGTTTCTACGTCGAGGCCGAGCGGTTTGGGACGATGGCGATTCCGGCGGTCGCGGGATTGTCCGCAGGTCTCGCGATTTTCCCAGCCATTGCCGCTGCGCTTTTTGCCGAAATCGCGCGGCGCGGAGCCATGGGCAGTCTCTTGGCCTGCCTCCTGTTCGCGACCTCCTGGACCGTGGCCGAGTGGTTGCGTGGTCACGTTCTGACAGGGTTTCCCTGGAACCTGGCCGGTTACGCACTTGTAGACTACGCCGCCCTTCGCCAGACCGCCGCCTGGGTCGGAAGCTATGGGCTAAGCTTTCTCACCGTGTTCGTCGCGGTACTCCCTGGCGCGGCTGCTATGGCGTCCGGGCGGCAACGATTGACCATCTCGCTCATGGCGCTGGCCGGAATCGCGACGATGTGGGCTGTCGGCACGCTGCGCCTCCAGTCGGATGCACAACAGCCACCCGGTGTCGACCTGCGCATCGTCCAGGGCAACATTCCACAAGAGGAGAAATGGGCTCCCGAGAACCGCGAGGCGACCTTCGCGCGCTATCTTGAGCTTTCAACCCGGCCCGGCGATTTCGACGTGCTTCTCTGGCCGGAAACCGCCTTTCCGGGTTTCCTCGATGAGGATACGGAGGCACGGGCCCGCATTGCCGCAGCGCTACCAGACGGCAGAGTGCTGCTTACCGGTGTGCCGGACCGTGTACCGAGCGAGGATGGCACCCGATATTTCAACACGGTCCAGGCATTTGACGAGACCGGCGAGATCCTGACCGGATACGCGAAACACCATCTCGTGCCCTTCGGCGAATATGTGCCATTCCGCGGCTGGTTGCCCATCGAGCGGCTCACGGCGGGTCTGGGCGATTTTACGCCCGGACCGGGCCCGAGAACGCTTGCGCTTCCGGGTGTGCCGCTGGTCGCCGTGGCGATCTGCTATGAGATCATCTTCCCAGGGCATGTGGTCGACGACCTGTTCCGGCCGGACTGGATTTTCAACGCGACAAACGATGCCTGGTTTGGCACCAGCATCGGACCCGAGCAGCATCTGGCTTCCGCACGTATGCGCGCCGTAGAGGAAGGCCTTCCAGTCATCCGAGCCGCGAATACGGGCATCTCTGCGGTCATCGACGCGAGCGGAGAGATCGTTGCGCGGCTCGATACCGGCGAAACGGGCATCATCGACGCTAGCCTGCCCTCCGCGCGACCGCCGACACTCTACGCGAGCTTCGGGGACTGGATGCTGTTGGCGCTCATCTTGGCTTCGTGGAGCTGGGCAATGGCGCCAATGCGACGGCTCACTACCGCCGCATGAGAAAGACCGTCATGCAAAGATGTGGATAGGTGTCCCGTCCTTCACCATTGCATAGATGTCCTCGATCTCCCGATCCGTGACCGCGATGCAGCCAGCTGTCCAGTCGCGGACATTTGTCGGGTCGATGCCGGGGCGTGGGCCACCATGGATGAAGATGTCGCCGCCGGGGGAAAGGCCCTGCGCTTCGGCAAAGGCGATGTCGGCCTCGTTCGGATAAGAGATGCCAATCGAAAGATGGTAGGTGCTGTTGGGGTTTCGCCTGTCGATTGTGTAAACTCCTTCCGGAGTCCGGCCATCCCCCTCGAATTGTTTGTGACCCTCAGGAGCGAAACCCAGCCCGACCGGATAGGTTTGCAAGACGCGATCGGCTCCGTCGAGAACAAGCAAGCGCTGTCCCTTGTAAAGCCGAACACGGGTGACTTCGGGTCCGTCATAGCTGCGGAACTTGCTGGCACACCCGGACAGAAACGCTACCAGCCCGCCCAACAGGACGGCGCGGCGGGGAAATCGGATGGTTTTCACTGCTCGATGCCTCTTTCGTGAGGTCTGTTATGGACATTACGTTACCTTGCAAATGCTGCGTGATCAATGTCCGTGGGCAAGCGCGGCCTTTGCCATCTGTGGGCCAACCTGCTCACCGCCGGACGGCGGCGCCTTGGCCTCTTGGCTGTTCAGCAGGCGCAGGGCATTGGCCACCACCAGCAATGACACTCCTACGTCGGCTGCAATCGCGCCCCACATCGATGCCAGTCCGAACGCGGTAGCGACAACGAAAACGCCCTTGGTCGCCAAGGAAATACCGATGTTCTGATGAATGATCGACATTGTCCGGCGCGAATGACCGATCAGCCAAGGCACCTTGCCGAGATCGTCGGTCATCAGGGCTATATCCGCCGTCTCGATTGCCGCGTCCGAACCAACGGCACCCATTGCGATGGCGTAATGCGCGCGCGCCATGGCCGGGGCGTCGTTGACCCCGTCGCCGATCATGGCCACCATGTCATGCGTTTCGACCAGTTCTTCGATGGCAGTCACCTTGTCTTCGGGCAGAAGCTCGGCACGGACCTCGTCGATGCCGACCTCGGCTGCAACAGCGCGCGCTGTCCGCTCGTTATCACCGGTCAGCATGACGATGGTCTTCACACCCTGCGCGTGAAGCTGCGCCACGATGCCTTTGGCATCCGGGCGGATACGGTCGCGCAATTCCAAGATGCCGGTGACACCGGTGTCGTCGCCCACGGCAACAAGGGTGCTGCCAGCCCCTTCGATGCGGTCGCGCAAATCCTTCGGAATGGCGTCGCCGAAACCCTTCTCCTCGGCAAACCGGTCCGACCCCAGCCAGATCGACCGGCCGTCTGTGCGTCCTTCAAGTCCCCTGCCCGGAACGGTTCGGGTATCTTCCGCGGCGGATACCTTGATGCCGTCGGCTTCTGCCCGCGCAAGAATGGCGCGCGCCAAGGGATGCGAGGAACGTGCCTCCAGCCCAGCGGCGAGGGTCATCAGATCTTGCGCCGATGCTTTGCCCAGCGGATGCACCGCCGCCACCTCGGGCTCGCCCATGGTGATCGTGCCGGTCTTGTCCATGGCCAGTGCAGTGGTCTTGCCCGGTGCCTCAACATATGCACCGCCCTTGATCAGCACCCCGGCCCGCGCTGAGGCGGTGAGTGCAGCGACGATGGAGACCGGTGTCGAGATGACCAGAGCGCATGGGCAAGCGATCACCAGCAGCACGAGTGCATTGTAGAACCAATAATCCCAGGCCCCCCCGAAAATGAGCGGCGGCAGCAGGGCAATTGCAATGGCGAGAGCCATGACGATAGGCGTATAGATGCGGGCGAATTTCGCCACCCACTGCTCCACCGGCGCGCGGCGGGCATGGGCGTCGCCGACCATGCGGATAATCTTGGCCAACACGGTGTCCGAGGCGGCCTTCGTGGCGCGCACCGTCAGTGTGCCTTCGCCGTTGATCGTACCGGCATAGACTTCGTCGCCCCGTTCCTTTGGGACCAGCGCACTCTCTCCGGTGATCGGCGCCTGATCGACGGCCCCTGCCCCATCGACAACCTCACCATCCAATGGGATGCGGTCTCCGCCGCGCACGATGAAACGTGCGTTGATAGCAACCGCAGAAGCCGGAACGTCCGCTTCCGAGCCGTCATCATGAAGAACTCTTGCCGTCGGCGGCGCGAGGTCGAGCAGAGCTGAAACCGCATTCCTCGCACGCCCGACGCTCCAGCTTTCGAGGTAGAGCGAGAGCGAAAAGAAGAACGCGACTGTCGCCGCCTCGAAAAATTCGCCAAGCCCGATGGCACCGGCCACGGCGACCACCATGAGCAGGTTCATGTCGGGCGACAGCCGCCGAGCGGACGACCATGCCTTGGGTGCCACGAGCCAGACACCGAACAGGATCGCAACCGCGAACAGCCCTGCCTCGACCAGTGGCATCGGCGCTTCGCCGTGACCCGCGAAGAGGCCGAGCGCCCCGCCCATGCCGGTCTCGATGATGTGCCACAGAAATCCTGCGGCCCAGAAGCCTCCACTGAGCGCCGTAAACAGCCGCTGTCTTGCAAGATGGGCCGCCTGGTCGACCGACGCGTTCTCGGCATCCCAAGGCTTGGCGGTCATGCCGGTGCTTGCGACCAGTTCTGCAATTTCGCCGTCCGATAAACTCTTGGCGCTGTCGAGAATAGTCATCCGCCCATTGATCACGTCGAACGCGAGATGCTCGGCCCCGCCGATCTTCGGGCCGACCACCTTGTTCAGGATTGCTACCTCCTCGGCGCAATCGAGGCCGGACACCTGAAAACTGCGCCCGCCCGATGGCGCGGGCGTCGTCGGAACGATGTCGCCGCACGTTCCGGCGCCCCCGCAGCAGCTGCCGCCGCTTGTCTGGGCATCTTCGGCGTGATCGTGGTCGTGACGATGGGTGTCGGACGGCATGAATGGACCTCTGGATTCGGGTGCTTTACCATGGCATAACCCCTACAGCAGCTAGAGCTTCAAGAGCAAAATACGGTGGTATTTCAGTTTGTTTTATTGCTAGAGGATGCGGCGATCGGCTCCATCACGCCTTGAGGCATGAAAAGCCGATGCAAAGAAAAACAGACACGAAAGGAAGCTTGATGCGGGTTTTGATGCTGAAGCAAAAAATAATTGTTGCAGTGGCGCTGTCTCTTACGGCCGGGTGCGCAATCCAGCCGACTGGACCGGGCGACTCGGCAGACCGGCGGGGCAACGTTCCCGAAGCCGTGATTGCAATGGCTGCCCCGGATCAGGATGTTGCAACCGCGCGCTTGGTGCCCGAGGACGGGTGCTACTGGTACGAACACAGCGGCCCCGTTGAAACGACCTTGCTGCCGCTGCGCACGGCGAACGGCAACCCTATCTGCGTCGCGCGGGAAGTGTGACGACGACCCGCACGTCACATCAATGCGCTGAGAGTTAATTACCTCATTCAACTTCTCGCGGTAACGCTGTCCTCAGCCGAATAAAGATGTGCTGTCGATCCGATCTCGACGTTCGGATAAAGCTCGTTGATGTGTGCCATAACCATCCGCACGCAACCCGAACTCGCACGACCGCCGATGCTTCTCGGATAGGGTGTGCCGTGTATCCGAAGATAGGTGTCGCGATCACCGACATAGAGATAGAGCGCCCGTGACCCGAGAGCGTTTTCCGGCCCTGGTTCCATCCCATCGGCCCATTGTGCGTTCACGGGATCGCGTTCGATCATGTTTTGTGTTGGCGTCCAGTGCGGCCACCTGACCTTGCGCTTGATGTTATAAACACCCGGCTCGTAGAGGTTGCCCCGCGCGATCGCCACGCCGTAGCGCATCGCGGTTCCACCCTCCTCAATGTGGTAGAGATACCGCGCGACCGCATCGACATGGATGTCTCCCGGCACGAGGCCGTTTTTCGCGTCCACACGCTGAGGCAAGAAACGTGGGTGTAGTCCCCAAGGGTTTGACGTGGCCGGATCGAAGCCGGGCGGGCTGACTTGCGCGTCCCATTCAGCCTTCTGCGCCTCGGTGGGCCAGCTATCGGCAAACACAGGGTTGGCCACAGTCGCCGAAAAGAGCGCTGTTGTCGTTTGAATAAAGTGTCGTCTTGTCAGCATGTCGTACCCTTTCGGTTCCCACCGGCGATCAATGGCAAGAACGATATAAATTCTCGTCGACTAGATAGGACTTCTAGTGGCTAGAGGTTCAAGGGTAAATTTTCGTGAACGCTTGCACGCGACCCTGGTAGCACATGCTTGCCTTGCGGGCGGGTTAACGGCCAACTAGGTCAGGTCCGAATTAGCGTGGTAAAGCGGGAGTCAGGGGGCGGAGTAGGACAGATTTGCCGAATTGGTCCCCCGGTGGATCGGTTTTGGTCGAAAGATACTATCCTGACACCCTGTCGATCTTCACCCGCCCGTGTCATTGGCCGAAACTTCGGCTTGGAACTCACGTTGTCGCTCAGGCCAGGTGCTCTTGATGTAGACGAGGATAGCCGCGATCTCTGCGTCTGTCAGATCCTCTCCGAAGGCCGGCATGTCGCTCTCGTATCCCGGCACGACGGCCCCGACCCCGCCTTTAGTGATCTGAAAAAGCATGCGGTCTGAATGGTGCCAAGTGTGGCCTGAGTCATCATGCGGCGGGGCCGGCATTCTTCCTGTGTCAAGACGACGACGCCAATCGGGCTGACCCTCGAGGCTGGCACCATGGCAACTGGCGCAGTTGTCCGCATAAAGCTGTTGCCCTGCCATGACCTGGGATGCGAGCACGGGCTCTCCCAAAAACGTCAGTCCCTCGACACGCGGGTCAACCGGTTCCGATTGGGCCAGCACCACAACGCCGGTGGTCGCGAGCGCGGACACTAGGGCAGCGAGGTGCACTGACCGCCTGACCGTACACTTCGCCGATCGATCTTTCGGCCCTTTATTCATCGGCATAAATTGAAATTCCGTCTGGGCCAAAGGCATAGGTCCTTAGCGTGCCTGACTTGACCGCAGCCATGCCCGGCGCGTTCGCGGGCATTCCCGGCAAGGTGATACCCGTTATCGCCGGACGGGTTTCCAGCAGCCGATCGATGATGTCGACGGGGACGAGACCGCTGACATAGTAGCCGTCGATCTCGGCCAGGTGGCAGCCGATGCCCTGGGCGGGCACACCGACTTCGACCGAGCGTTTGTCGAAGTCGCGGTCATCCACACGCGTAACGGTAAAGCCGTGTTCTTCGAGATAATCCCCATAGGCATCACAGCAGCCGCAGCCCGGATCGCGCCAGATGGTGATCTGCCTTTCGTTGCCCGCCAAATCGGACGCCATATCGCCTGTCGCTTGCGCCCAGGCCGATGTGGACAGGCCCACCATTCCGACAATGCCGCTGCCAATCAGGCCAAGCGCGTTTCTTCTCTGCATCATTTTCTCCATCATTGTTCTCCTGTTTCGATCCAAGTTGCGCCGCCGTCACGGCTGATTTTCAAGATGCCGCCCAACAGGGCAGCGATGTAGGTCTCGTCTCTTGGATGAACCGCAACAGCGGTCGCAGCTTTGCTGGCCCGCTTTTGCCAGATGACTCCGCCGTCCTGCGATGCCCAGAGGCCCGAGGGCAGCGCGGCGTACATCACTTCCGGCGCCGAGGGGGCACTGGCCAGCGACAGGATCGGTTCACCTCCAGGCAATGGCGCTTCGGACGGTGGGGCTTCACCCGCAACCAATGCGTCCATCGCGTTGCCTGGCTGCACGTCCTGCCAGCGACAAAAGCAATCGGGCACCCGCGTTAGGCCAACTTCGGTGCCCGCATAGATCCAGATCCCGCCCATGCCGGTTTCAAGCTCGACCGAAGCCAGAGCAAGAGGATCGCGCTCTGCGTCGTCGAGCCAGGGGCGGTCCATGGCGAGCGACCAGGTTGCACCGGCGTCTTCGCTCTTCCACAACCCGTCGCCGCGAAGCGAGGTGTCGCGTAGCCCTTAATTTGGCTCTGCCTCAATCTGTGTGGCGCACTATCCTGAGGACGGGAAGATTCAGGAGGGATAGTGATGATTTCAAGGAAGCACTGGTCGCCCGGGAGCGATGTTTCCGTTCAAAGCGTTGAGCGGCGCGATTCCGGCGGGTGGACTGTATCCGGCAGTCTGACACCAAACGGCATCTGCCCAGACTGTGGATTGCAATCGCGACGTCGTCACGGCTGGCGGCGTAGGCGGCTGCAGGATTATCCCGCCCATGGTGACGGGGTTACGGTAACCCTCTGGGTTTGCCGTTGGCGATGTTTGGCACCCGCCTGCCCGCGCCGGACTTTCTCGGACCAGATCGGCTCGATTGCGCGTCCTTTTGCGCGGCGCACTTCGCGTGTCGGGGAAATTGTCAGCCATCTTGGGCACGCGACCGGCGGGCGGCCTGCCGAGCGGCTCTTGCATCGCTTGGGCCTTGGGGTCAGTGATGACACGGTGCTTAGGCAGCTGAAGAACCGTGCTCAAGACACTGCCGAGCCGCCGACCGTCATCGGGATCGACGACTGGAGCTGGCGGAAGTCGCAGACCTACGGCACGATCATTGTCGATCTGGAGCGTCGCGCGGTCATCGATGTTCTCGAAGATCGTGATGTGGTCACCTGCACCGACTGGCTGAAACGACATCCCGAGGTGGAAGTGATCAGCAGAGATCGCTGCGGTCTCTACGCCCAGGCTGCCCGGCAAGGCGCGCCGCAAGCGGAACAGGTCGCCGACCGGTTTCATATCGTGCAGAACCTGCGGCAGGCTATCGAGGAGCAGATGAACCTTCACGGCCGTGCGACCGGCAGGGCGCTGCTGTCCGACGCCGACAATATCACCGCAGAGGGAAGCCTTCTGAAGTCCCGCCTTGCGCACAGGACGTCTCGGGAAGAGATTTTCACCACCATCCATGCGCTTCGAAATCAGGGGCTTACCTGCAGCGAGATTGGGCGGCGAACAGGGTTCCCTCGTCGCAGCATCGCGAAATGGCTGCAGTTCGAGACGCCGCCGGACCGCAGGCGGGCAGCTTTGAAGCCGACTTCGCCGTGGTACTTTGAAGAGTTCCTGAGCCAAAGCTGGAAGGGCGGAATTCGAACTGGAAGCGCCCTGTTCCGTCTGATCCGAGAGCGTGGCTACGAGGGGAGCCCGACGCATTTGCAGCGGCTGCTGGCGGGGTGGCGCAGAGCCGAAAAGCAAGCGAAGGGCCCTGCCTTGGAGCACCAGATCCTGGAACCGGTCCGGGACCCGGAAACGGGGCACGCGATCTCCCCGGTCATCGCGGCAGCGCTGTGTATCAAACCCCGCGGAAAACTCACCCCGGATCAGGCGCGGAAAGTCGACGCGCTCAAGGCTGGCTCTCCCGCCTTCGCAACGATGCGCTGCCTCGTCATGCGGTTCAACGGTATCCTGCGTGGCCGCGAGGCAGACCCGCTCCCTGCATGGATCGACGACGCGATCGAAACCGACCTGGCGCCCATCGTGCGCTTCGCACGCACATTGAACCGGGATTTCGATGCGGTAAAAAACGCTATCGAGATGCCCTGGAGCAACGGCCAAGCAGAAGGTCAGATTAATCGTCTGAAGACCCTCAAACGCGCCATGTACGGCCGAGCCGGGCCAGAACTGTTGAGGGCAAGAATGCTGCCCCTCCGCCACACAGATTGAGGCAGAGCCGAATTAAGGGCCACGCGACATCCACCTCGGGATCGATGAGGAAACGCTGGAGATCCGGGCAGTCGAGGTCACCTCCAGCAATGTCGGCGACGCGCCGATGCTGCCGGACCTGCTTGCCCAGCTGCCCCCGGATCAGGAGATTGCCACCGTTACAGCAGACGGTGCCTACGACACGCGCGCCTGCCACGACGCCATCGCTGACCGCGGTGCGGCAGCAATCATTCCGCCCCGCCGCAACGCGAGACCCTGGAAGCCGGACACGGCAGGAGCCCGAGCGCGCAACGAGATACTGCGGACGTCAAAGCATCTTGGCCGGGCGCTGTGGCGGAACTGGAGCGGCTACCACCGACGTAGCAGAGTGGAAACGAAAACGAACTGCGTAAAGCTACTCGGACAGAAGCTGATGTCCCGCGACTTCGACCGCCAGGTTGCCGAAGTTCAGATCCGTGCGGCGGTAATGAACCGCTTCACTGCCCTCGGCATCCCGGTCACCCTGGCACTGGGATAAGTGTGTCCGGAGAAAGGGGAACTGCGGTCATCATCTGATTTGTGCAACAGCGCCCCTACACACGCGCAATCTCACGGATCAGATCATTTGTCTCTGGTCTCGTCGTTTGGTGCCGATAACGAAGAGCAGATACAGTTCGCGAAATTTCAGGGCCGTCGATGGGTATCGAAACGAGGCCACTGTCTGCCGGAATTGCCGTGGTTGGCAAAATCACCGCGCCTAATCCCTGCCGCGCGAGTTCGACTAACCAATCCACGCGATTTGACCGATAGGCCGCGTAGAGTTCGAGACCTTGGTCTGCACATGCCCCATGCAGCGCATCCCGCATTTCGCAATTGAGTCGATCGAGCATGTCAGTTTCAGCGAGTGTCGAAAGAGAAACAGCGTCTCGTTCAGACAACGGGTGCGACTTGGACACCACAACCTTGTA
This sequence comes from Marivivens aquimaris, assembly GCF_015220045.1. Classification (NCBI taxonomy): domain Bacteria; kingdom Pseudomonadati; phylum Pseudomonadota; class Alphaproteobacteria; order Rhodobacterales; family Paracoccaceae; genus Marivivens; species Marivivens aquimaris. The sequence goes on from NZ_JADBGB010000005.1 coordinate 23,025, forward strand.
GGACTCGTCATAGAGCTGGTCTATTCGATAGAGGTCTTCACTGACCGTCGCCGCTGTGACTACGACGTCAAATTCACCCTCTCGCAATCCGGCCAGAAGCTTGGAGGCCGACGCCACGATCAACTCTATTTCGGCTTGCGGCAATCGTGTACGGAAGCGTTCCACGGCGGCTGAAATCCGGTTGTGACCGATCGTTTCGCCAACACCGACAGAAACAGGAACCCGCTCTAGTCGCGTGTGGCGGACGGCTTCTGCCTTGGCTGCCTGCGTTTCGTCATGCGCTTTCTGTAGCCTTGGCTGCATGAGTTTTCCGAGTGCCGTCAACCTGCATCCCGCGCGGTCCCTGACAAACAGATCACCCCCGAGCTCGTGTTCAAGCTTCTTGATCGCGGTCGTCAGGGACGGTTGGGAAACATTTGAGGCGCTGGCGGCATGGGTGAAGTTGCGATGCTGGCAGACAGCCAAAAAATACCTGATCTGGTTCATCTCCACTGCCACAGTCTCCGTCACTTTCCGTCATGAGGTTCACCATAGCACATGTCTATCAAAGAATAGAAGTTCGGGATTGGTGCCCGAGGCATTCGGCATGGGAAAAGGGTGCATCGAAACCAACCACGACGACCTGTCGATCAGGAGGCGACCATGAAAGCCCAAATTCTCAAGACACTTGCCGCTTTGGCCTTGATCACGACATCTGCAGCCGCACAGGAAACCCCAATGGAAAATCACACTGCCAGCTACATCGCCATGCCCGCTGCTGAAGGCCAGACCGAAGCATTCGCCAAATTTCTGGCCGGAGCCGCCCCGATTGTCGCGGACACCGAACCAGGCACCGTGCTTTGGTTTGCCTTACAAGACGACGATACGCTCGCGATCTTTGATATCTTCGTGGATGAAAAAGCGCGCAATGCGCATTTCTCCGGCGCTGTGGCCGCGGCTTTGAACCAAAATGCCGACGCGCTGGTCGCCGGGGGCTGGGACGATGGTGTTGTCGCGAATATCAACAATTCCGATGTCTTGTCGGTGAAGGAACCGGTTGATCTCTACTCGGCCACGACAGCCACGTACATCACGCTCGAAGCAGCACCCGGCAAAGGGCCGGAACTGGCAGCCTTGCTGACCGCAGCTGGTCCCATCGTCGGAGAAACCGAACCCGGCACATTGTTCTGGGCGGCGCTGCAGATTGACGAAACATCCTTCGCAATCTTCGACATCTTCGCCAACAATGCTGGCCGTGAAGCACACTTTGCCGGTCAAGTCGCCGGGCTGCTGAACGAACGGGCAGCGGAGTTGGTCGCTGGCGGGTGGGACGACGGTGTGGTCGCTAACGTCCACAACTTCGACATCCTCGCCATCAAGTAACGCGATGTGACAGGAACAAGAGGCGCCTGGTGCAACGCATCAGGCGCTTTCCCGAACGAATTTAGATTCACCGTGAAGCGGTCGTTCGAGTAACTGCAGCGAATTGGCGCTTTGTCCGCACATCGGACACAAACCCCCTGCCAGAACTTACACGGCGTTGTTGCAGAAGTCAGCGGCGGAGCGAGCAGCCCCTTTTCCCTTTTGGTTCAGGCAACGCGTTCGATCTCGGCGGTGCCGAGCGCGTTAAAGCGGTTCATGAGGGCAATTCGGATGTGGATTTCGGCGGTTTGGCGGTCCGGGTCACGTGATGCGATCCTCTCGCCAAAAGCCTTCAAGCATCGCATCTTCGCCTCGACCCGACTTCGGGCATGATAGCCGGTCCAGCGCTTCCAGATGGTTCGGCCGAGACGTTGGGTCGCGCGACGGATCTCGTTGCGGGCTTTGGCAGCGGGGCAATCCTCCCGCCATCGCCGCCCATTCTTGCGGATGGGGATGATCGCGGTGCCGCCGCGCTCCAGGATCGCGGTGTGGCAGCGGCGCATGTCGAACGCGCCGTCTCCGGTCACGGTGCCGATCGTCTCATTGGGCGGGATCTGGTCCAGGAGATCCGGCAGAACGGGACTGTCACCCTTGTCGCTGGAGGTGAACTCCACCGCGCAGATGTCCCCGGTGGCGGTATCCATTGCCAGATGGACCTTGCGATACTGGCGTCGGCGGTGGGTGCCATGCTTGCGCGCCAGCCATTCCCCATCGTCTAAGAACTTGATCCCTGTGCTGTCGACCAACAGGTTGAGGGGGCCTGCCGCGCGACGGCTCAGCTCAATGAAATGCTGACCTGGATGGAAAGCCACCCGTTCCCCTTCCTTTGGACAGCCAACTTCGTCGAAAAGCAGGCATTTTTCACAGAATGACTGTTCCAAAAATCAGCGCTATCTACCTCGGCAGTACCGCCTCGGCACCCCCTGTGACCTTCGCTGGTGCCTGGCACCCGGTCGCACAGCAGCGCCCGGGCTGACGCGAGACTTTGCGGCCTTCCGCCAGAACGCCCCGATCCAACAGGTCATTCACCAGCTCCTTTCGCTCGGCAACCGGGTAGTTCCGCCAGATTTCGCGCTTCATCGCCTCGGGCGATCCACCTCCGTGCAGGGAGATCACCGAGTACCATCCGCCCTGGTTCGAAACGGTCAGGTCCTCGATCATCCGCGAAACTTCCATCCGGCGCTCCATCGGGATGTCGGCGCGTCCTCCCAGGACCGCGGACAAGGAAGCTTTCGTTTCAGGGTTGTGGTCCTCATCCGGCCCGGGCAGCGCAACGATCAGCCCGCCGGAAACGTAGTGCGCCACCTTGTGCATATCGTAGATCTTCGTCGCCAGAAGCAATTTGCCGATGTTTGAGAAGACGGCGTCCGGCATCACAGAGCCGACGGGATCCTGCTCGAAATAGACCGAGGCCGCGACGCCGCAGGCATAGAAGCCTTCCGTGATTGTGATCAGATCGACCATCGCCTCGCGGATATGTCCGTGCCGGTCGGCATCCAGGCCATTGGCGTCAATCATGAGGGCACCGGCCCCGATCAGAAGATCGCCAAAACCGGCCCGCGCCCCGATACAGGAATGCCGGTGATGGTTCGCATAGGAGGTAGTCATGAATCCGCCTTCCTCATATTCCCCGGCAAGAAAGACACGCTCATGCGGAACGAACACATCCTCGAAGATCACGACCCCGGTGGACTGCCCGTATTTGGCGGAGAACTTCGCCGCGGCTTCGCCGGGCCGTCCCGCCGGACGCGCCACGATCGTCACGCCGGGCGCGTCGCAGGGCACTGCGCAGCAGACGGCAAAGTCAGCATCCTCTTTCGTGTGGGTGCGGCACGGCATCACGAGAAACTCGTGCATGTAAGGGGCGCCTGTAACGATCGCCTTGGTGCCCGAGATCACGATCCCGTCCGGCCGCCGTTCCTTGATGTGAACATAGACGTCGGGGTTCGCCTGTTGACCGGGCCGTTTCGATCTGTCGCCTTTTGCGTCGGTCATGGCGATGCCCAGCGTGAGATCGCGGTCCTGCACGTCATGCAAATAGGCGAGGAAGCGTTGCGAATAATCGGTCCCGTGGTTGGCGTCGGTTCGATAGGTCGCCTGATAGATCCCGTTTAGGGCATCATGGCTGAGGTAGCGTTGCGCGCACCCGGAGACCTTGCAGACCAGTCGGACGGCTTCGAGCTTCTTCAACAGATCATCCGACGACGTGTTGATATGCAGCATCCGGTTCACGGTCCGACCGCTGGTCGACTGCTCGGCCGTCATCAGATCCTTGTGCTCGCGAAGGTGAGCAAAGTCATAGGTTACTCCCACCCCGTTGATCCCGGGTGCAAGGAGCGGTTCATCGGCAACGCTTTCGACCCGGTTTCCGTTGATAAAAACGCGTGGCGAGTAAGACCTCAGAGAGTCCCGATAGTCCGATGCGGTCATCAGCATGCTCTTTTCCCTTATAGTAGAATTTGAACACCGTTAGATTCTTGTTCAAGTTATCGAACACTGTTAGAACGTTCGTCAAGGAGATTCCTTGAGGTGCCCGTGTCAAATCAGAAAACAAAAAGAAAACAATCTCTTGCGGAGAGCAAGCGACAGCTCATCCTCGATGCGGCACGAGAGGTCTTCGCGTCCGAAGGGCTGGAAGGGGCAAGCCTACGCGCCATCGCGGCGAAGGCGGGATACACGCCAGCCGCGCTCTATTTCCATTTCTCATCGAAAGAAGCCATCTACGCGGAGCTGCTGCGGTTGTCGCTGACAGCCCTGCAGACCGAAGTCGTTGGGAAGCTCGCGGGGCTAGACGATCCCGCGAACAGGTTCCGCGCTGCGGCCATGGCGTTCTATCACTACTACGCCCAAAATGCCCAAGAGCTCGATCTGGGTTTCTACCTTTTCCGTGGCGGCATGAAGCCTGCCGGTCTGAGTAGGGAAACCGATACCGAACTCAACAAGGCGCTGGAAAACGCTCTCCGGCCAATAGCCGATGCTGCGTCAGACCTCGGTGTCCCGCAGCGGGATGCCGATCTCCTGATGGTCGATGTTTTTGCTCATGCGGCCGGCTTGCTACTGCTTCTGCACACCGGCCGGATCAAGATGTTCAACGCAGCACCAGAAGCTCTCATGACCGTTTTCGCCGAGAGCAAACTTCGTGAGATTGGGAGAAGGGTTTCGACGTGAAGATACAGCTGCCGTCTTCAGTCCTGCTGGTGATCGATATTCAGTCCCGCCTCATGCCCGCAATTGCCAACGAGAAGGAGGTGGTGGGCAATGCCACGAAACTCCTCATGGCATCTCGGTTGTTGGACGTGCCGACGCTGGTGACCGAACAGAATCCAAATGGCTTGGGCTCCACCGTTCCCGAATTGGCAACTGGTCACGCTAGAACGGTCTTCAAGGATACGTTCGATGCCTGCGAAGAGCCGGGCTTTATGGAACTGCTTCCTGATGCAGCGAAAGTGATCGTGGTGGGGTGCGAAGCACATGTCTGCGTGATGCAGACCGTCCTCGGTCTGTTGGCGCAAGGCCGGGATGTGGCCGTTACCAGCGACGCGATTGGTTCGCGGACATCTGGCAACCGGGACGCTGCGCTGAACCGGATGGCAAGGCATGGAGCGGATCTCGTGACAACCGAGATGGTTCTGTTCGAATGGCTTCAATCGTCCCGGCACGAGCACTTCAAGCCCGTTCTCGATCTCGTGAGGTAGGCAGACCCTCAACGCTCTACCTCAGTAAGGGTAACAAGATTGTCAATCGGCATCCAATCGGGCCCCCTGATCGGCGTCCAAAAGGGCCCCCTCTGGCGTGACGGGAGCTGGCCCGAGGCGGCGTAGCTTTCCAGCTTGCGCAGCCGTCTCGGGCCAGCGTTTCAGTCTGGCTCAGACGCGGGTTTTGAGGCGCCAGCTTTCGTTGCCGGTTTCGACGATGTCGCAGTGATGGGTGAGGCGGTCGAGCAGCGCGGTCGTCATCTTGGCGTCACCGAACACTGTCGGCCATTCCCCGAAGGCAAGGTTGGTGGTGACGATGACCGAGGTCTGTTCGTATAGCTTGCTGATCAGGTGGAACAGGAGCTGTCCGCCGGACTGGGCAAAGGGGAGATAGCCCAGTTCGTCTAGGACGACGAAGTCGAGGCGCATCAAGTGTTCGGCCAAGCGGCCGGCGCGACCGGCACGGGCTTCAGCCTCCAGCTTGTTGACCAGGTCGACGACGTTGAAGAAGCGGCCACGTGCCCCGTTGCGGATGACGGCCCGCGCGATGCCGACGGAGATGTGGGTCTTGCCCGTGCCCGTCCCGCCGACCAGCACGACGTTGCGCTGCTGGTTCAGGAACTCCCCCCGCGCCAGATCGCGAACCAATGTCTCGTTGATCGGCGTGCTGTCGAAGGTGAACTCCTCGATCTCGCGGGCGAAGGGCAGCTTGGCGACGGTGATCTGGTATTTGACCGAGCGCGCTTTCTTCTCATTGATCTCGGCGGCCAGGAGGTCGCCGACCACCTTCTGGGGTTCGTGCTGTCGCCGGATGGCCGTCGCCATCAATTCGTCATAGGCTGCCCGCATGCCGAAGAGCTTGAGGTCGGCCATCGCGGCAAGGATCTCGGCGCGTTCCATCATCCGGCCCTCCGCAGCAGGTCATATCGCGAGCAATCCGCGACCGGTTCATGGGCAAGGCGCAGCGCGGGCGATGTCAGAAGCAATGGCGGCGGTGTCGGGTCGCGGCGGCGTGCCAGGATGTTGAGGATGACATCGGCGGAATGGACACCCTGTGCGATGGCCTCTGCACAAGCGGCCTCCACCGCAGGAAGGCCTTCGGTCAGAACAGCGGCGAGGATATCGACCATCTGGCGATCGCCGTCATCAACGCCCTTCAGCTTGCGGCGCACCTTCTCCAGGGCGCCGGGCAACACCCAGTCCTTGAAGGGCGCACCGTTGCGCAGCGCCCCGGGCTTGCGCACCAGGACCGGCACATAGTGCCAAGGATCGTAGATGGTCCGACCCCGGCCAAAACAGCGGGGGTGATCACCGACGAGGCGACCGTCCTGCCGGATCTCGATGTGTTCGGCATAGGCCCGGATCTCGACCGGACGACCCACCGCGCTGGCCATCACCGAGTATTTGTTGTTGTCGAACCGCACGAGGCAGGTCTTTGACACGGCGGCTGGCACGGAATGGAAGCCGTCGAAGCGCCCGGCATAGGGCACGAGCTGCGGGCGCTCCGCTTCGAACACTTCCCACACGGTCCGATCCGTCATCTCGGGATGCGGGTTGGCCTTGGCCCAAGCGATGCACTTATCGATGAGCAGGGCGTTCAGCTCCTCGAAGCTCTTCACCCGCAGGCGCGGCGAGAAGAAACGCTGGCGGACGGTGCCGACCTGGCTCTCGACCTGTCCCTTCTCCCAGCCCGAAGCCGGGGTGCAGGCGACCGGGTCCACGAGACAATGGCCACACATCTGAAGGAAGCGGCGGTTGTAGGCCCGGTTCTTCCCCACGAAGATCGCATCCACCGCCGTCTTCATGTTGTCGTAAATCCCACGCGTGCAGGTGCCTTTGAAGAAGGCGAAGGCCCGGTCATGGGCGTCGAACACCATCTCCTGCGTCTCGCGCGGATAGGCCCGGACGAAGAACATCCGGCTGTGGCAGAGCCGGACGTGGGCTACCTTCACCGTCATGGTGACGCCGTCGATCAGCACCACCTCGTGGCTCCAGTCGAACTGGTATGCCTCTCCCGGCGCGAAGGTCAGCGGCACGAAGGCGGCCGCCGTGCCCGATCCTTGCGCCTGCTTCCAGGTCGCGGCATAGCGTCGAACGGCGTCATAGCCGCCCTCATACCCGAGCCCCCGAAGCTCCTCGTAAAGCTGCATCACCGTCAGTCGTTCTCGGCTGGCCCGGGCGGCATTGGCCGCCAGAAGCCGATCCAGTTCGGCCAGCCATGCGCCCAGCTTCGGCCGCGGTTGAACCGTGCGCTTGTAGCTGAACTCGGTCGCGCCGGACCGAACCACCTTCCTCACAACCTTCTTCGACAGGTTCAGCTCACGGCAGATCGTCTTGATCCCCATGCCCTGACCGAAATGCATGCGCCTGATCTTCGCTATCGTCTCCACAACCAACATCCCGAAAAGCGTCCCCCGAATGTTCCTCGGGTGGACTATGGACCCACGCCCCGATGGAGGGGTCCCTTTTGGACGCCGATCACCCCGGTAGCGGGGTCCTTATTGCGCGCCGATCAACAAACAAGATCGCGCGCCGGGTCAAAACGGCCGACATCCTCGACAACCAGAACGCTTCGCGACTGTCGGCACTGACCGAAAAGGACATGCGCCGCATGAACCGCTATCTGGCTGCTCTGCGAGAGCTGCGGGACGCGGAAGCCTGAAGGAAAAATATCCGGGGATCACTGGAGCGCGGCCAGCACATCGAAGAAATCTTCAGCCAGCAGCTCATCATGCCTTTCGGGCATCGAATTTGCCTCTGTTGAGCGCGGCTCGACGATCCGCCACATTCGGTATCGTCCCTGCCCCGTAACCTCCCGAATGAGGCCCTGCTCGTCCATCCAGTCGATGTTGCGCTGAACCGTTGCCCGATGCGTGCCTGTCAGTTTCTCGGCCATCTGTACTGAGACCAGCGGCCAGCTTGCGAAGAGGTTCCGCAGCATCGGTGGCGTCTTGCCCGAGAGGGGAGCCATCGCGCGCTCTGCGGCAGCCGCCCAAGCCTCGATCTCCTCGAGCCGGCGCAGGGCTGCGAATGTCGCGCTCTCCATCGCGTTCAGCCAGCGCGCTAACCGGGCGGGCGGGTCCCCGATCGCGCGGAAGCCCCCTCCCCCGCCCATGGCGATGGGGGCGAAGATCGCGCCGGGCGCGCTCCCCGACGGCGCGAGATCGGCGATCGCGACACGCGCAGCCGTCACTGCGGCCTCCAGCGGGTCATCGACCGGTGAAAGCTCCGCGACGTGCCAGAGATGAAAACCCATGCAGGCCCGCGCTACGGGGTGGAGGTCTTCGGCCTGATCCATCATCGCGAGCCATCCGGCGGCCCGGTCATCGAAGGCTTCCCGCTCTGCCATCTCGACCATGCGCGAGGGAGCCTTAGCCTCGTCGAGACGCTCCCCCTGCCCCGGACGGGCGCGCCGATCAAGGAAGGTCTCGAGGTCGCCCACACCTGACCGACGCGCCAACGGCGCGGGTCCGCCGATCAGCCGCCGCATGGTCCAGCCGATCCGGTACAGCGCCTGCGCATCATCCGTTACTGTCGAAACCCGCAGCGCCATGTAGAGTGACAGCCGGTCGAGTCCAATCCGGTCCTGCGTCAACCAGCTGAGATCCGCGGCTTCGATCAGGGCGAGCCGTTGCCGCCAGCCAGCCGGGCCGCGGCGCAGGCGTTCATCGAGGATCCCCAGGCGCGCAGCAACACGGGCGAGCTGCGCCGCCTGCCCGGCCTCGGCCGCGCGCCAGGCATCGACGACATCGGATTCCTTCGGCTCAGGTGCAGGTTCGGGAGGCAGGTAATCCGGTTCGTCCTCCATCGGCCCTGGCAGGAACCAGAGGTCAGCGTCATCCCTGTCCTCGGACGCCTCCATGTCCTCAAAAGGCACCCCGTCGTCGTCCATGTATGTTTGGCGAAAGTGGTTCATGCGCGCATTATACGGCAATTATGCGCGCTTGGCGATGGACTTTGGTAGCCTGCGTTTCCTTCTACTATAGAGGCGGCCGAGGATCCTGTCTTCTTCATAGCTATGGAGCACCTCTCGTGGGCTTCAGCCCAGAGATTAAAGGCTTCCCGAACTAAGCGCGACGAGGGAGACACCTCTTGCGCGCGTTTACAAACGGTCGTTTATTAACGATATATTAAATTGCAAACGGCCCAGTTTCATGCCCCTGATTGGCTATGCGCGCGTCTCCACCGAGGATCAGACCCCCCTGCCCCAGTCTGAGGCACTGCAGTCTGCTGGATGCGCCGAGATCTTTGAAGAGTACGCCTCGGGCGGCAATCGCGCGCGGCCCGTGCTTGCACGTGTGCTGGAGCGGATTGGCAAGGGCGACACGCTGGTCGTCGTGCGGATCGACCGGCTTGCGCGGTCTTTGTCGCACCTACTTGAGGTGATCGAAAGACTGGAGGGCAAGGGGGCGTTCTTCCGCTCGCTCCAGGACCCGATCGACACTGCCTCGCCCCAGGGCAAGTTCACGTTGCAGGTTCTGGGCGCTGCGGCTGAGTTCGAACGCGCCCTGATCCGCGAGCGTACCAAAGCCGGACTTGCCTCGGCACGCTCAAAGGGCCGCGTCGGCGGCAACCCAGGTCTTCGCGCCAGGGACCCTGAAGCGCTGCGCAAGGTGCGGCTGGCGCGACAGGACGGCTACATGGAGCGCTTGAACGAGACAGCGCAGGATTGGGTGCCCCATGTGCGCCGTTTGCGCCCCGATATGGCTTGGGAAGACGTCCTGCGGATCATCAATGGCCCCCTGCCCCATGATCGGCGCTGGACGCAAAGCCGCCTGCTCCGCGCCGTGAAGGCATACGTGGCGGACGGATTCCTGCCCGCTGAAGTGCTTGGACGCGCTGGACGTCGCGAAACCGACGATCGCCTGCCTGCGATTGTCGCCGCAATCAAAGGTGCTGACCCCGAGATCACCTTGCAGGCAATCTGCGACCGACTGGAATCCATGCGTGAGCGCACCCCTCGCGGTCGCACCAGCTGGCAGCCTTCCTCGGTCAGAATGCTGCTGGAGCGTGCTGAAAAGCTGGGGCTCCTCTGAGGATCACACTTGTGTTGGCCTAACCGATTGCCACTAAATCTAGAAAGTGCTTGCACGAATCTGGTTGGTCGGGCAATAGTCTCGAAAAATAACGCGCGGTCACATAAAAAACGCGCCCACGGATCGGGGCAGACATGAGCGAAGCAGAGCAGGATCTAGACATCGCCATCGGGCACTACGCGGAACTTCTCGCGTCGAACCTGCATGCTCAGCGCGCCGCACACTTCCCTCCGGATGCAAAGAAGGTGATGCGCACTTTGACCAGCGGCGAAGCTGCTGAGCTCCTTGGCGTCGACCATACCTATCTTAGGAAGCTTCATCGAGAAGGAAAGATCGTTGACGTCGAGACGACGGCTGGAAGTCATCGTCGCTATACTCTCGACGATATCTGGGAAATCCGGCAGACGCTTGAAGGAAACGCAAAAAAGTCTGGAACTTACGTGCCTGGGCGTCGCGACGGTGACGAGCTTCAAGTTATTTCAGTGGTGAACTTCAAGGGCGGGTCTGGCAAAACGACGACGTCTGCTCACCTCGCTCAGCGCTTGGCGCTCAATGGGTACAGGGTTCTTGCGATCGATCTCGACCCCCAAGCATCTCTTTCGGCTCTTCACGGAATCCAGCCAGAACTCGACCTTATGGAGGGCGGAACCCTCTATGATGCCGTTCGCTATGACGATCCGGTTCCGATCGCCGAAGTGATCCGCAAGACCTACATCCGCGGCCTTGATCTTATCCCGGGCAACCTTGAACTCATGGAGTTCGAGCACGAGACGCCTGCTGCTATCCAGCGAGGCGGAGCGAAAGCGTTCTTCGCGAGAGTTCATGACGCACTCGATAGTGTTGAAGCGAACTACGACGTTGTTGTGATCGACTGCCCGCCGCAGCTTGGTTTCTTGACGATGTCAGCACTTTCCGCGTCCTCGGGTGTCCTCGTGACGGTTCACCCGCAGATGCTCGACCTCATGTCGATGTCCCAATTTCTGCGAATGACCGCGGATCTCCTGGGAGTGATCAGGGATGCAGGCGCAAATCTGCGCTTCGATTGGCTGCGCTTTTTGCCAACGCGATACAAAGTCGGCGACGCGCCACAAACCGAAGTCATCGCTTTCATTCGCGGACTGTTCGGGAGGTCGGTCCTGACCAATCACATGGTTGAATCGACCGCAATTTCTGATGCCGGCTTGACCAAGCAAACGCTCTACGAAGCTGACAAGAAGGACTTCACGCGTCAGACGTTTGATCGTGCGATCGAATCCATGAACGCAGTGAACGATGAGATCGCTGAAATCATCCAGAACACATGGGGGCGGAATGGCAAGAAAGCCTAAACTTGGCCTGCCGCTGCAGACCCTTCGCAACGCTCCTGACGCTCTTGAAGGGCGCCGACTGCGTGGCGGTGTATTTGAAATCGATCCGGCGCAGATTATTACCGAAGGACGATTGGATGACAGGCTTCAGATTGAAGTTGAGGGCCTGAAGAATTCAATCTCCAAGAACGGTCAGCGTGTGCCTGTCTTGGTCCGCCCACTGGAAGGCGATCGCTACAACCTGATCTATGGCCGCAGACGCCTGGAAGCATGTCGCGAGCTCGGGATCAAAGTTCGAGCCATCGTCACGGAAGTTGATGGTGATCAAGCGCTTCGAGATCAGCTACTCGAGAACCAAGAGCGTCGTGATCTGAGCTTTATTGAACGTGCGCTTGTTGCGACGGCGCTTCTGGACGGTGACCATTTGGAAGGGGCTGAGCGTACCAATCGAGGTGTCGCCGAAGTCCTTAACCTCCACGAAGCTGGGGTTTCACAACTCTTGAGTGTCGTTCGGACGGTCGGCGAGGATCTCATCCAGGCAATTGGTGCGGCTCCCGGGATTGGTCGCCCGAGATGGGAAGAGCTCAAAAAGGCTTTGGGTGTCTACGACGGTGATCGAGACCAACTGCAAGCCGTAGCTCATGCAGCCAAGTCCGAAAGTTCCGGCTCGGTCGATGAGGTTTCTGAGCGTGCGTTTCTCGCAGTTCTGGCAGCTGCGAAGAGCCCAGAGAAGAAAGCAAACCCGTTTAGAAAGGGCGTGCCTGCTTTGGCGATCCCCGGTGTCGGAGCTGCGACGGTTAAGACCGGCCGCCAAGGAAAGCAGCTTAAACTCGATCTGACTACGGATGAACCTGATTTTATCAGCTGGTTGGAGGGCAATGCCCCAAAGCTGATTACCGAGCTTCATGAGCGCTGGAAGCGTTCAGGAGACTGAGGAAGAGCAACCAACAAGAAGGAGGCACGATACAGGCAAAAAGAAAAAGGCCCCGAGAAGCTAGCTTCACGAGACCTTTGTAAGGTTTCGCACCGGGATCAGCCCGCTACAAAATCTCAGTTTTCGCACTTCTGAATGTAGCGTTCCGGCCCCTACCCCGCAAGCGCAAAGCGATTCGCGGGCCGCAGAAATTTTGCCTTCGTGAACGTTTTCATGGAGTACACACCGATTTCGCCGTTTATGCGGCCGATCTCGCACGCCCATCTGCGCGTGATCGAGCGACCCGAGGCATCTGTTCCGGGCAGACCCGTCAACAAGTGGGAACTCCTGCGCGAGCTCTCCAAGGCGCAAGCGGCCTTTGGCGTGTCAGAACGTGATCTAACTGTTTTGCAGGGGCTCCTCAGCTTCTTTCCAGACGATGCACTTGGCGGGAACGCCGAGATGGTAGTCTTCCCCTCGAACAAGGCGATCTGTGAGCGCCTGAATGGTATGCCCTGCTCCACTATGCGTCGTCACCTCGCGCGTCTTGTCGAGGCTGGTTTGCTCCAGCGGCGTGATAGCCCCAATGGAAAGCGCTATGTCCGCAAGCACGGCGAAGAGCGCGTCGCCTTTGGCTTCGATCTTTCCCCGCTCTACTGCCAGTCCGAGGAGATAGCACGGGCCGCAGAGGCCGTACGTGAGGCTGAGGAGCGCGTCAGGCGTCTGAGAGAGGTTGTAAGCCTCATGCGGCGTGATCTCGCGGCCCTCGCGGAGCTCGGAGACGAGATGCAGCCAGGCCTAGGCATCTGGGACCAGCTTCGTGACAAGGCTATCCTCACAGCGCGCGCGCTTCGCCGCAAGCTTTCAATTGAGGACCTCGCGGCCTATCGAGCCGATCTTGAAGCTCTCCTCGATCAGGCACGCAACATCATTGATGGCTCTGAAACAGAAGAAATGAACACCAATGATGCTCGATCTGAGCGTCACCATCATAATTCAAATAAAGAATTTATAGATCTTGAACCTGCTTTAGAAAAAAGCGGGGGGGCGGCCGGCGTGCCAGATGTGGACAGGGATGAGTCCGTGGCTGACGTCGATGAACAGGACACAAGACACCTACCAAAGATCCCGCTGCACCTAGTGATCGCGGCATGTCCCTCGCTCAAGACCTTCTACCAAGGCGAAATCCGGCATTGGCACCAGCTTTTCGATGCGGCATGCCATGTGCGACCAGCCATGGGGATCAGTGCATCTGCATGGGAAGAAGCGCAGCGGTTCATGGGTCCGGAGCAAGCGTCGATCGTCGTTTCTGCCATGCTGGAACGCTTTGAGGACATCAGATCGCCTGGTGGATACTTGCGAGCTCTGACTGCCAAAGCTGTGGCCGGTGAGTTTTCCTGTGGGCCGATGGTCATGGCATTGATGGGACGACGATCTGCAGCTTAACAGCTGTTAAGGTTGAGAGACTGCGTACTGTTCCGCCACCTCGGGACTGACGACTTAACAGCTGTTAAGGTCCTGTCTCGGGAGTGTCAAAACAGGAGAGGGAAAGGTTTGTTGGTTGGAGGGGTGACGGGAAGTGAGATCGGAAGAGTGGCTTCCGGCGCCCGTCGTGGAGAAGATCTGATGGCAAAATCTGCCCAGAAAGTTACCCTGTCCCCGTCCCGGGATATCCCCTTCGATAAGCTCGTGCTGAGCCAATCCAACGTCCGGCGCATCAAGGCCGGCATCTCGGTCGAGGAACTGGCCGAAGACATCGCCCGCCGCGGATTGCTGCAGAGCCTAAGCGTCCGCCCCGTTCTGGCGGATGATGGGTCCGAGACCGGTAAGTTCGAAATCCCCGCTGGCGGTCGGCGCTTCCAGGCCCTGTCTCTGCTGGTGAAGCAGAAACGCCTGGCCAAGACGACGCCCATCCCTTGCATCGTGCGGGATGCCGATTCCGCGATCCTCGCCGAAGACGACTCGCTCGCTGAGAACATGCAGCGCGCTGCCCTGCATCCGCTCGATCAGTTCCGTGCCTTCGTGGCGCTTCGGGAGAAGGGTCAAGGCGATGAAGAGATCGCGGCCGCTTTCTTCGTCACGCCGCAGGTGGTGAAACAGCGCCTGAAACTCGCCGCCGTGGCCCCTGCCCTGCTCGAGCTCTACGCCGAGGACGAGATGACGCTGGAGCAGCTGATGGCCTTCACGGTCAATCCGGATCACGAGCGTCAGGTTCAGGTCTGGGGGGCGATCAAGTCGTCCTGGAACAAGGAGCCCTACCAGATCCGGCGATTCCTGACGGAAACCTCGGTGCGCGCCTCTGACCGTCGTGCGGCTTTTATCGGTGTCGGGGCCTATGAGGCTGCTGGCGGCACCATGTTGCATGACCTGTTTCAGGGCGATGATGGTGGCTGGCTGGAAGACCCGGCCCTGCTCGATCGTCTGGTCAGCGAGAAACTTCAGGCTGAAGCCGAAGCCATAGCAATCGAGGGCTGGAAGTGGGTCGAGGTCTCGCTTGACCTGCCCTATGGCTATACCCACGGCCTGCGCCGGTTGTCCGGCGACCCGGCGCCGATGACGGACGACGAAGGCGTGGCGCACGCCAAACTGCTTGCCGAGTATCGGGTGCTCGAAGAGGAATACGCCGGTCAAGATGAATTCCCCGAAGAGGTCGATGCGCGACTTGGCGCGTTGGAAGTGGCGATGGAGAAACTCGAGGCCCGGCCGCTGATCTTCGACGCGGAGGAGGTCGCGCGGGCAGGGGCTTTCGTGACGCTTGACCGCTATGGCGAGCTTGCCGTTTATCGGGGCTTTGTCCGGCCCGAGGATGAACCTCGGCAAGATGCCGACGTCCACAGCGGTGAACAGGCGGCAGACGGGCAGGGCGTTGAACTTTCAACGGGAAGCAAAGTGGATGGTATCGGCCATGGCACGGTGATCACCTCTGCCGGTCAAGCGCTTGGCGCGAACATGCCCGACGACGAGGACGATGGTGCGTTGAAGCCCTTGCCTGAGCGGCTGATCATGGAGTTGACGGCGCACCGGACATTGGCACTGCGGGAAGCTGTCGGGCGCTCACCTGACGTCGCGTTGACACTGCTGCTCCTGAAGCTCGTCAATGACACGTTCCGGACGTCCAGTTCGGCCGGCAGCTGCCTCGAGGCCTCGGTGCGTCACGTCTATATGTCGGCGCAGGCGAGCGATCTGAAGGACAGCGTGGTAGCCAAGCTGGTTGACGATCGTCATGCGGAGTGGGAGGCCGACCTGCCGCTCGGCGACGGTGCCGCTCTCTGGGATTACCTGGCTTCCCTCGATCAAGGGAGCCGGCTTTCGCTGCTCGCGCATTGCCTCAGCTTCGGGATCAACGCGCTCCATGAGAAGGTGAACCCCTATGGTGCCGGTATCTCCGCCAGCGGCTTGACCAAGCGGATGACCCAGTCCGACTTGGTCGCACAGGCGGTCGAACTCGACATGGTCGAGGCGGGTTGGGAGCCGACGGC
This sequence comes from Marivivens aquimaris, assembly GCF_015220045.1. NCBI lineage: Bacteria > Pseudomonadati > Pseudomonadota > Alphaproteobacteria > Rhodobacterales > Paracoccaceae > Marivivens > Marivivens aquimaris. Next base: position 38,856 of record NZ_JADBGB010000005.1, read on the forward strand.
CGATACCTACCTGAACCGCGTGCCCAAGGCACGGATACTCGAGGCCGTGCGCGAGGCGAAAGGGGAGGGGACGGCGCAACTCCTCGAACATTTGAAGAAGGGTGAGATGGCGACCGAAGCCGAGCGTCTGCTGAAAGGCAGCGGCTGGTTGCCGGAGGTTCTTCGCCGTCACGATCTGGCAGCACTCGACGAGGCGGAAGGGCGGGGGGCGTCTGCGCCCGTTTCCGACGCCGGCCAGACCGAGGATGTCGACCTTCCCGCCTTCCTCACCGCTGACCTGCCGGTTGACGATGCATCGATGATGGCTGCGGAGTGATCCGCGCCATCCGAGGGCGGGGAAACCCACCCTCAATCAATTAAAAATCAACAATATCAATGTGATGAATGCAATTTTGTGCATTCAGGATGAGGAATCATGTCTGCAACCACCATTCTCGATACCGCGCCCCTGGGCGCGCTCATTCGCTACACCGACAACAGTCCGAAACCTCCTGCGCGGTTCACGAAGAAGCTCGCGGCCTGGGAACGCTCGAACGGCCTCGGCCGTCTCGTCAAGAAGGAGCCGCCGCGGCCCTATCCAACCTGGACGGCGCCGGCGTCGTTCACGCTGCACGAGGGGAACTTCTCCTCGGACGGGGTCATTCTCGTCACCATCATGCGAACGCATTCGGCTGACAGTGCGTTGACCTTCGAGGTAGCAGAGGAACCGAGGCCCGGACAGGTGCGCGTCCTGCTGGATTTTGGCGGCTGCACGGAGCTGCTCCACCTGGCCGAGTCTGTCGCGGCTGCCGAGCTCTGGATCGCCAGAGAAGGCTATCGCAATGCGCGGCTGGAGATTGTCGGCGAAGAAGGCGCTGCTAGGGCAGGGGGCGCGGAGCTTGCCGCCTGAGCCTACGTAGAACCCAAGGGGCCCGCCAAAGCGCGGGCCTCTCACCCATCACGACCCTGTCCCGCGAGATCGCGGGGCACCATAGGATCCAATCCATCAAGGAGAGAGATCTTACCCAAGAGCCTGCCCGGGAGGCTGGCCGCGATAGCATCAGCGGGACACTAGGCTCCAGTCAGCGGTCGCACCATCCCCCGCTCGCCATTCCCTTCCTTGCCCCGAATTCTGTCTTCGAGATCAACCCGCGAGGGGTCGGACTACGGGCGAACCCGTGCCGCCGGGTGGATTCGGACGAGCCGAACGCACCCGGTGATGTCAGCCAGTCTTCGGGCCTGCGGGGTCCTGTCGCGCGGGGGATGGTCCTCCGCCTCCAAGACAGGAGCCAAACAGATGTCCCGCAAAGATGCTCACGCCTTCGCCGCTTCCCTTGCCGCCACGCTCATGGTCTCGATCGTCGTCTTCCAGGCCGGTGATGGAACCTATGGCGCCGTCCCCGCAGATGAAATCGACGGAGACGAGGTCGTGATCGTCTCGGAATACGATCCCTTCGGGTGAGGCTACGGCCTCACTTTCCGAGGGCCCGAGCGTGCCGTAGGTGTGCCCCTGGGCATATCACCGACAAAGACAACTGCGTTGCCGGCCTAAGGAAAGCCGATCTGCGGCCCTGAGCAGATCGTGGTGCGCACGGGTTGGGCGGGGAGCGGACATGCGCAGTTGCGGCGAAGCCCTCAAAGACTATTAGTTGGCCCTACCAAAGCCGACCTTTGCAACACTCGTTCAATCTGACACCGTGCATGAACATCGACAGCAGTGTTAAAGGACTTGATTTGAAGGAAATTTCCGAACTCCGTTTCAATGCAATCGCTGGCTATGCCCGGCACCCGAGAGCAGCGCTGACTGGTGAGGAACTGGCTTACTACGAGTCAGAGGATGGAAGCATTCTCGGCCTGCTCATCAGGGACCGAACAGACGGTGACTTTGCCGGAATGGCCTTTGGCCGGGACGCGAAATTGCGCTTCCGGTGGACCTCCATGACCGATTTCCTCGAGAGCCCGGAACTGGCGCACGGGGCATTGAGAAAACTGATGACCAATTTGCTCGATGAGCCGGAAGAGTTTCATCACCAAGGCGATGAAAAGGGGGAGCCAGTCGATTTCTTCACTCCTATTCACGCACCAGAAGTCTTGCACCCGGATTTCCAGCAGGTCGCATCCGAAATTGGTTTCTTTCCTGCCCGGGGCATAATCGAACCCATGATGCGGTGGCACGAGGATCTAGATGGAAACTTCGTGGAGCAGTTCCAGTCCACCGCTTTTGACCAGCGGATTTGGGAACTTTATCTTTTCGCGACGCTCATCGAACTCGGGTTTTCTCTGGATGCGACGCATGCTGTGCCCGACTTCATCGGCACAAGCTTGTTTGGGTCCATCGCCGTCGAAGCGGTGACGGTTGGGCCAACCCGGCGAGGCGTTGAAATAGTTCCGCCACCGCCCGTTGAGACCGAGGAACAGATGGAAGCGTATCTGCAGGACTATATGCCGATAAAGTTCGGCAGCCCATTGTTCAGCAAGCTAAGGAAAAAATACTGGGAAAAGGAGCAGATCGCTGGAGTACCGCTGGTGTTTGCAATCGCGGACTTCTCATCGCCCGGCTCCATGATCCACACCCGATCCGCACTCGAGCGTTATCTCTACGGGTACTCCTTTGACGCCGGACGCGACGAGCAAGGAAGAACCGTAGCACAGCCCATAAAGATCATTGAGCACCGTTGGGGGGACAAGGTGGTGCCCTCCGGCTTCTTTGACATTCCGGACTCGCAACATGTCAGCGCCGTTATCTCCACAACCGCTGGCACGATCTCAAAATTCAATCGAATGGGGATTCTGGCCGGGTTTGACGCGGGCAACGTATTGATGACGCGCACTGGCACTGTCGTCGACCCCGATCCCGAAGCGAGGGACCCGCTGCTCTTCAAAGCGATCGTGAACGTCAAAGGATACCATGAGAGCTGGGTGGAAGGACTCAACGTCTATCATAACCCGCGCGCCATCATTCCGCTTGAGGAACACCTCGTACCTGGAGCCGCGCATCACCATTGCGACGCGGAAGGCAATTGGACAACTACGGCCCCCCGCTTCCATCCTCTGGCATCAAGTACTGAAATCCTAGGCGGCGTGAATGTCGCTGAAGCGCTCGCGAATTTCGAAGGTCCGGCAATCCGATTCTGGAAAAAATCTTAATGGTGCGCCCTGTTTTGACGGTGCGTTCGCCATTCTCGTTCCTTTGCAATCCCGGCTGAACCAGGCAAGCGACAGGTTCTTGGGGCGTCGGTATTTCGCCGCTGCAGGCGCGCGGGGGGATTTCGTCTCGGTGCCGACAAGTTCGGTCCGAGTGTAACCCAGATCGTGGGCGAGAGCTTCCACCTTGGGGCGGGTTTCCGCCTTCCGACGATCCTCGAATGTGGCAATCGCCTTGGCGACGTCATTCTGCATTTTCTTCAGCTCGCTAAGCGTCGGTGCCTCGAGATCGAAAGCAGCCGTTGGTGCGGTCCGTGTCCTGGATTTCCCGGTATCGATAACCCATCGCGGTAGGGCCCTGCATTTCCCGGCAGGCAAGGGCAGGGGTGACAGCTGGTGATAGCCACTTAGGCCGCTAGCGGCGTGCTGGGCTTTGGGTCAAACAGTCCGATTGGCAAGGGGACATGGTCTGGCATGGGCTCCCCGCGCATCTCTGTCTTCTGGGCCATCCCTTCGACTGACAATCCCCTAATCCCGTTCGGGCTCTCGCGCGCAACCCCGCGCCGGTCCGGGCCGTGTTGGCCGCCTTTGGCGTCCTGCCCGCTCCACCCCGGTCCTCTGGGGGTTTCCGGCGTCCGTTCCGTCCACCGTGCACGCGTCACCCGACGGGCTTTTTCCGGGTCTTGTCGAAGGGACGGTCCCGAAGACAGGAAACACAGGAGCTTACCATGCAGAACATCGTCATCCTCGCCGGCAACATCGGTCAGACCCCCGAAGTCCGCACTACCCAAGGCGGCACCAAGATCACCAACTTCAGCCTCGCCACCTCCCGCCCCCGCCTCTCGGAAGGTCGCGTCCTGCGCGACGATAACGGCTACCGGGTCATGGACACCGAGTGGCACCGCATCTCCTGCTTCAATGGTCTCGGCAAGACGGTCGCGGAGCATTGCGAAAAGGGCATGAAGGTCCTCGTCCACGGCCGCATCCACTACACCAAGTGGATCGACAGCATGGGGAACGACCGCTACGGCTGCGAGATCATCGCCGAGAAGGTCGACTTCCTGAGCCGCCCGAAGTCGGCCGAGACCGAAAACCCCGAGCTGGTCGACCGCGACGACGAGATCCCGTTCTGAGAACGGGGTCTCTCCCCTCGGGCCCGGCGGGACAACCTGCCGGGTTCGGGCGATCTCGGCCCATTGCTGCCATTCGGTCGCTGACCGACCGCTGCGGCGCGGCTACGCCAGACCGGCCATTCGTCTATCGCACAGCATTTTCGGACGATGAAGGTCGGCACAGCGGACAAAGCTGGCTTTCGCTGCGGTTGCGCAGATGTTTGGTTTAGGTCAATCAAGCAGGGATAGCTTTTTGAACCACAGGAGCGACTGTGAAGACTGTCATCCTCGAACATGAATACGCCTCACCGGCGAAGGAGGTCTGGGCGCTGGCAACGGACCTTGATGCACTCAGGGAAATCATGGATGGGGTTGTCAGCTTCGAAGGGTTGCCGAGCGGTCGCGTATACCAAGGCCAGAGAATTACCGTGCAGGTGTCGCTGTTCGGGAAGTTACCGCCTCAGCCGTATTTCATGGAAGTCCTGGAATGCGACGACGAAGCAATGATTTTGCGGTCTTCTGAAAAGGGCGCAGGCGTCAAATCGTGGCTTCACACTCTGACCGTGGAACCGCAGCAGTCAGGATCCCGGCTGCGCGACGTCATTGAAATCGACGCGGGCTGGATTTCATGGGCCTTCGCGCTCTGGGCACGGTTTCTGTATCGCAAGCGACATGAACCACGCGTTCAAATGCTTGCGGACATGCGGGCGAAACGGTCTGAGACTGAGTTGTCCGATGCAGAATCGCCGTGAAGTGAACCAAGGTGGACTGCGGCTTTTCGCGCTATGTGCAGTGAACTGCAAAAAGGGCTCGAAGCCGACATGCGGCGTTGCGGCAGACCCCTTGCCCTCACGCGCCAGTCCTGGGAGCGCTGACGGCCCTAACCTGCCGTTCAGTCCCTGGCCGACCGCCGCGGTGCAGCTTCACCAGACCGGCCATTCGTCCATCGCGAAGCATTTTCGGAAGATGATGGTCGGCAATGCGCACGAAGCCGCCGCTCCCATCGCCTAGAACAATGACGGTAGTCTAGCACAAAGCGATCTTCGAACCCGGCTGCAATTCCGAAAAAACAGTGGGAGCACAACCGACTCATCTCTCCGCCCAATTCGACCACCGGAGAATGCAGTCTCGTGCCAACGAAAATAGTAAGCAGACGAACAAATCGCGCACCATGCAGGCAAACCATTCAGATGTCATGGCGACCACTGCTACTAAGGTGATTGCCGTCGCGCTTTATGCTGATCGTCGGATTACTGATGACGAGTTGCTGAATGCGATCACTTCTATCAAAAAATCGGCAGGCTTGGACCAAAATATCGGCTCGCGGTCCGCTAGGCTGATCATGTGGTCGTGGAAGCGTCAGTGTGCTGTCTGCTGCCATTGCGCAATGGATTCTCACCAAGAGAATCTAATGCTGCTTCTGCAGCTCGGTGATCGGCGCGCCTGTTGGAAATTGAGCAGTTAATTGCGACATTGCTGGAAGACACGAGCGGCGGGAACATTGCTCATACGTAGACGTCTTACGCGGCGCTGAGGCAGACTTCGCTTAAACCACCCCAATTGCGTCATGGCTTGAAGCAGGCTTCTGCAGATATGTCTTAGCGTGTTCAGACTTGCGCAATGCACGGAAGCCGCCCGAGAGAAGGCCAATAGAGCTACATGTGCCATCCGTACGCTCGTCGCAGTCGCACCGGAGGCCGGATTTCGAGAAGTGTGAACCTATCCCAAATTCATGCAACGTGTGCTCGAAGCGCTTGTCAGTGAACGTAGAATCGTCGTAACCCGAATGGAGATACTCGTGGCAACTCTACTACCAGCAACCAGCGACGTCATTCGATTTATTACATAAAAATGGTCGCATGAAAATACAGGCGCTCTATCGCTCTAAGCAATTTAGTTCCGCCATCGTAAATGCAAGTTCAAGCCTTGGTAAGGTAATGGGAAACCTCATGGCAGCATCATATATCTCTGATGGTAACGGAGAGCAAAAGTCCTCAATAAATTTTCTGGAAAAAAATATAACCGGATGGTCGGGATGAAGATCTCGAAACCAAGGAATTATCTGATGCAGGGAAGTCTCTTCAAGAGGATAGTCATCGACGTCAATTATAATGTATCTATATTTCTCCACATCTGCAGAAATAAAAACTTCCAGGCCTACAAGATCGCAACAGCCTCCATCCCCCTCCACCCAGTCAATGAGAGCTTGGTATCGATCAATATTTTTAGCTAACAGGGCAATACATCGTCCCAAATCAACATAATCGCTCGTAAAAAACTCAGGCGTTTCCGGCGAGCCATTGCTTGGCGGTGTAGAACCTTCCGAAATACGCTTCAAGCCACTCACTAACGTCGCCACTGCTTCCACGATATGATAAAACATCTTGCAATTCTTGATAACTCAATCGCGTAGATTATGCGTGGCTAAGAGTAATTGCTGAAGAAATTAATAGCACAGTCCGCGTTATCTTTAACTCGCGAGTGCGATAAATTGGGCAAAATGATGTATCTTTTGATAGACGCCGAAACGCTCGATGTTGGCGCACAAGCTCAAGCTCCATTTCGGATAGGCCGCAAATAAAGTTCCGCATCCAACACTAACATTTTTGAACGCGTAATATCGAGAATAATAGTATGGCGGATAGGGGTTAGAAAGGCGCCGAAAATGATAAATGATTACGATCCCGATACCTTTCTGCATAGCTGCAGGACTAATACAAAAAGATAGGAGCATGCTATTAGGCCAAATATGTCCCCAGCCAAGAATCCCCAAGAAGCTGTTGTGATTCCTCCAAATTTAATGGAGCTAGCACACATGTTCGAAACAGCAGATGCGAGTCCGCAAATGAAAAGGGTCGGAAAAATTCTCTTTTGATCAGTACGCAACTGTGAAGAGTGATACTTCAACAGGCTGTGCGTGACTGGTGTCATGATTAGCACACAAAGTACGACCAATAAGTCACCGACCGAAAGAGCCGCAAAACCGATCTCAGTGAAGCGCGTCCAAACGATTACTGGAAGCAAATATAAGATTGACCTATACCCCAGTATAACTCCAAAAATCACCCTAACTCCGTGAGGAAAATAAATCAGCGATGCTGAATTCATGGGGCTACTTAAGAATAAATTCTGCAAAGCGAGAGTTTGGTGGTAGGTGAAGTTGTGCGCAACCAGATAAACGAAACTCACGATCAAGAATGTCTTTAGGCAGTTAATTAGTGGCTCCACGCATCACCTAGTAATGTCAAAATATTGGGAAGCCATGGGGCTTAGGATTTATAAGATTTGACATGTCCATCGACATAAAGGTCTCAGAAGTATACATAGAGATATCTATTGTTACTTGTGCGTTCGGCGAATGAAATGCTTCATCAAACTCGTCAATAGCAAGATAGCGTCTCGCGTCAATTTTTATTCGCGTAAACGTGGGGCAGAATGGGCAAGATTGCTTAGTTTCTAAACATTTTCATCTTTACATGCGATGAAGCAACACTAATATGACATTTGCAATGTTGATATACATGAGGCGAGTCATGAAATCTCTTCCCGTACTTGCGAGCCTCCGAGCGCTAGTTGATCAAATGGAAGTTGATCTTGGTCTTGCTAAAGAAAGTCGCGCGGAGATTGACATCATACTAGCAATTGCATCAGTCCAGTCCCAATTTGGGTCTGCCTCTGTCGAGCAAATATTGAAATCCCCTCTGGCTCGGAAGTTATCGCGTCCTACTGTGTTTAGGATTACTAATCAACTTGTTGCAAAGGGGCATATTTATGTTGAGGGCACACTTCCACATCGACGGTATGCTACAAAAAAGTGAAGGCTGAAAGGCCGAAATATTATATTTTTATATCAAATATTGATGCATCGGGACCTGCCATTCGGATCATCCGATATTTATCGATTTAGCTTACGGTGGAAGTGCGCAACTGTGCGTAAATAGGTGTGGCGTTGGCTTGAAGAAATCTCAACTCGGCTTCTTATATTTCATATTGTGAGACTGCATGTTTATGTGAGACAATGGAAATCGTAATTGTGAAAAGATAATAACATGGGGCCACTGATCATGCCCCCTCTCCTGCGGGGTGCGGTTTTTCTATACGGGCCGATGAAATTATCCAGCTATCTACGACTGTATCGTTGTTTCTACTGCGTTTGGATAGAACGTCATCGATCAATAACAATTCCGCTATTAATAGTTCCACCGTCGCTCCCACCAGAACAACCAGTGCTGTCGCGACCAAGTCACTTGTCCAAATCAGGGTCCAGACCCCCAGCAACGCCCAAATTTCGCCACGCTCGTAACGCCATATAGCAATTAAATCGCGTGGATTGAGAGAGTCTGTCGCTGGAGGTATCACAGTATGATATCCTTTTTAGTAGCTAGAATATGAACTGAACCAAAATTGTTACGCCGAGAATGCAAATCACCAAGTCTGTGATTACCCCGGTCGGAGAATTGCGAAATGTTCGCAAGCTACCGCATTTGCCACAGCCACTTCTGAAAAGCCGCATCTTATGGCCACAATCGACACACGAGTAAATTTTTATCGTCATCTTAGATCCCATAATTGATCTCAACAATGAACACGTGATTGCAATGCGGACGCAAACGCCCAAGAGTAGATTTGATTTTTTTCAATAGTGCCTTGGATTGTGCAAAGGATACAAATGTCGGCCAAAGCAGCACGAAGCTCGTCAAATTAGACTTCTAGAGATCTTCGGTCACATAAAGATATCAAAAGATACATCTGACCCCCCAATTGGAAAGGTTTTCAATCCAGACTGATTGGACAACCATTGGTGCATCCTATTATCATTTTGAGATTGTACTAATGTTGCGTGCAGAAGACCAAGAAACACCAAGCTCACCCACCGGTGTCTTAAACTTACTTTTGACAGATAGCCACGCAGCTGCTGCTCAACTAATGATGCAAGAGTTTAAAAAAATGCCTGGCATTATAGCGAGGCACGCGCAGAGCTTAAATATCCTCCGAGATGAATTAACGGCTTCAGGCGCCGATATCGTACTACTTGACTATGATTTGCCCGGCATGAGAGGGGTAGACAGCTTGCATGAACTTACATCGAAATTTCCCCACTCAAAATTTGTGATCTATTATCCTGGACTAAGCTATATAGGCGCTTCGCGCGCCATTGAGTTAGGCGCGTTTGGCTACATTCCAAAGTCCACAACTTTCGACGGAGTTTTGGCTGCCGTAAATTACATTGCATGCGGCGAAATTTTCATGCCTTCACAAATAGTTAGGCAATCTTATAACGCAAGAAGCGACAAAGGACTTGGGGATCTTGATATTGAGTTATTAAGGCTCGCAAAGGCCGGAGTTAAGACGAAAAATATTGCTTCAGAACTCAGTGTCTCAGAATCGACTGTCAAAATGCACTTTAGAAAGATATTTTCTGCCTTAAAGGCGAACAATCGGCCACATGCTGTATCTATCGCACTAGAGCTTGGCATAATCACATGACGGCAAGGTGCTATTCTAATGTGTGCGTGAGATATTGATCCACGCAGTGCAGCCGGGTCATTTGACTCTAGAAGTCATGATTTGCGCGATAGGTTGAACTTGTATTTTCAAATGCCGAGCAATTTATAGACCGATCATTTTTATGAGATAGCGACTGTAGTCGTGCGTTCAGAGAGTTTTGATCTTAATCCTTGAAATCTTTCATGGTAGATTCTTTGTCCTTTTGATATCTCAATCGATCCATACGATATACTAGCATTATTTCATTAGCTGAGTAAGGTATTCTTAGGTAACGAGTGATGTGTTTGTTCTGGGGGATGTTCTCCCGCGTTAAGTGGTATTAGGTTAATTTTCAACTGATGGTCGGCACTATTCGGCGGTTAGTGATAAGGGCGCCATTCATTTGGCGCCCTTATTTATTCCGTTAGATCTGATATATTATGCCATTTGAGTGCAAGGACTATCTTGCGTGGAAAGCAGACGCCTCTTCAGTTGAACCCCTTTGACCGGTGCTAAACAAAATATCTAGTAGTGCAGCGGGCAATAATTTTAGCAACTCGCTGACATACGCTAAAAGATGATTTTAAGGAAATAAATGTTTAACACCCAAGGCTAACGCTACTATTGATCTTAACTTTTTTAGGATCAGGACCCATTGATTTCCCTGGGATGGCGTGATCTCTCTCCAGGTTCGCGGTTCGTGGCGAAATCGTAGCGCTGGTAGCCATTTGAGTGGCTTGGTTTTCTCGCTTCCTTGTCCGCGGCTTGGTCAGGCTTATGAAGTCGTCAATTGAGCAAGTTGGAATAGGTGCGGTCCAAAATAATTTCTGGTTCTATCGTTATTCTGGTTCAAGTTGGCTAAGAGGTCTCTTGAGCGTTTAGCGCGTGCGCTGAATGAATGGTATCTGTAGAAGAGATCTTTGCTTGGACGGGTTTGATCACTTGCACTGGCATGTGGCCAAGCTTATTTGCGCAGTTCGTTTATGTAACCGTTGTCATCACCAAGTGCGCTAGAAGCGGCTATGTCTCGCCATATTTTAGTTCAACGGCATGTAAATGGCCGCTTCCATTATGGATTTAAATGCGATCTACATCGCAGCGAACAATTGCTTCCCGCCCTTTTGGCAGGTGGTAGTTTCGGCCCATAGCCGACATTCGATCCTGGAGCAGCCAAGGTCCGTATGCAGCCTAGCCAACCGAGAGCGCCCTCCTCAGATTTCACCTTCCGAAATTAGTTTGCCGCTCAAAGATCTATTGGCGGACACACCCCAAACCATTTGCGACCTCGCCTTGCCCCACCAGTCCCGAAAAGTGAGTGTATTTACCTGTCATCATACGCACTTGACCTGCAATGATTGCTTCATGAACATCGGCCTTGCGAGCGTAAGCCTGCACCTTCGCTTTAGAAATGTTCTCCGCCACTCGGCTGAGTTCATCATGAATGTCGTCTGGAACCAACGCACTTCGTGCCAACTTGTTTGCCTCATCTTCCATGGCTGGATCATTTCCGAACGCTCCGGTCGAACCCTCCGTTTCGTCAATAATCATCCCCTCGTCAGGCAAATGCCGCTCTACGTGCGCACATTCATGAAGCAGTGTGAACCAGAAGTTGTCGAGCCTGTGGTGGCGCAGACTAACAGCGATAGCAGGTTTGCCACTCGGAAGACTGAAGCATGCGCCATCGATATGTGTTTTCTTCAAGAACGGAACGTAAACCGCAGTGATACCTGCTTCATTGAGTTTTCGAAACGCACGTTTAGGCCCATCTGAGTACAAGCTGAGCTTGGCGATCTCTCGCCTGAAATCATGCCCCACGTCATGCGTATTGAAGTCATTTTCGCTCTCACAGCTGATTGCTTCACCCATAGCTCTCATCAGCCAAGCATTAACAGAGTATGGATTGGGCTCTTTATTTTCAGCGCCACGGAAGCGGACCCCCGCAAACTGGGGAGTTGAAACTTGCGCCGCCGCCATGAGATTTCGAACACGAGTTTCGATCTCGTCAGCTTTCGGCTTGACGCTCCCAAGCCAGCCTAACTTGAACATCTCCAAGATTGGAAAAGACTTCCAGTCAACACTTGGGCAGGATTCAGGCAGCTTTGCTTCTAATTTTCCTAGAAGAACATCTGCCGGGATTCCTAGTTTCTCATGGAGAGCGCGCATCATATCCAGTGACGGCTTGCGCTTTCCATTGAGAACTTCCGAAACCCGAGACTTCGGGAATTCGATAATGGCGGCAAGTTGAGCGCGGTTAATTCCCAGCTGATCAATGCGAAACTCAATCGCTTCAACCGGCGTTGGAAGCTGAACTGGAAATTGCTCCATCTCATATTTTTCGACCAAAATTGCCAGAACTTCGAGATCGCGAACGCCTTCTTCAGAAAGTTCATCCTCCAACATCAGCGCATCAATCTGCTCCATGGCCCATGCATGGTCAGTTGCGGTCTTGATTGGCCTGATGTCTAGCTTTTCCATGTTACTGTTCCCACGTCGATTTCATCGTACTCCCCATGGGTCCCGATGAACTCGACCTTTATGACTCCAGCTTGGTAGTTGATCCGAACTACTAACCTGAAATGATTCCCCTTGATTTTGAAGATCGTTACCCCGTTGCCTTTTCCGACAGGCCTTGCATTCGGGTATTGATCTTTTAGTTCACCAGGGTTCTTCCACTCTGCTACGGTCGCTTCTCGATGCCATGCCCGGAGTGCGCCTGCAGCTTCGTTCCCCCGCTTATGTGTCGTGATGAAGTGTTCAATCCGATCTTTTGATACCACCTTCATCGCGAAGTTACCTGCTTGGTTACCAGATTTTGATTACCATCTTGGTAACTCTCACCTGAAATAGCGACTGAAACCTGCGTTGGCAATAGGTGTCAGTCACGTCTCGGTCGTGGTCAGCAGCCAGATCGGCCGCCACAGTCACAATGCGCGGTAAGTTGCCAAGTGCGGGAAGTCTCGCCCAGAGCGAGACAGCATCAGCTAAGAATGACAGACGCAGACGCGTGTTAGAAGGCTTAGGGGCGTCAATGCGTCCGTCAGCTCCCTGCGCATCGCGGCCGTTCGTCCAAGACGCGGCGAATGGCAGCTCTCCGCCCTGACCACCTTCTAGAGGAAGAGGAGTGCCGGTTTCTCGGTGACGGGTTGAGGGTTGGGAGAGTGGCTCCCGGCGCCTGTCACGGGAGATAGCCGATGGGCGTTGTGGAAGTTCTGGATCCGGTACAGCCGGCGCGGGCTGGTGGCTGGAAAGTGGATGTGAGCCGGGGTGAACGGAACGGGCGGGTGTCGTCCGAGTGGTTCAACCGGCCGGATGACGAGCGGTATCTGTCGCTCGACGATCTCTGGGCCAATGTGAAGGGCCGCTCCGAGCGCAGCCGCAGCCGCGTTGTGCAGACAGCGGACATCCGCGTAGAGGCTGCGCGCGACAACCCGGAGCGGTTGCATCTGATGCTGCTGAAGGCGCACGAGCCGGTCGTGCCCACCCATTGGGCGTTTGGTCAGCTTGCCAGCATTGTCGGCGCTCCGGCCTCCTATCTGCGGCAGCTGCCCGCGCCGCTGGCGGGGATCAACCTGCAATACGGACTGACCAACCACCGCGCCGAGCAGGTGAAGACCTTCGAGACCGAAGATGGCCGCACGGAACTGCGCGCGGTCACCGGCCCCGACTACGGCCGCATCCATGACTTCGAGCTTGTCGAGGCGGTTCAGCGCATCGCGGGCAATGGCACGGGCGATACGCGCTGGAAGGTACCGGGTGTGCTGGATTGGTCGACCGGGGTCTACAACCCCGATGTCGAAATCAGTCGAGACACGACCACGCTCTACGCCTCGGACCGCGATGTCTTCTTGTTCTTGGTCGACGATCGCAATCCGATCGAAGCGGGCAAGCTGGCGGACGGCTCGCCCGACCTCTACTTCCGGGGATTCTACTGCTGGAACTCCGAGGTGGGGGCAAAGACCCTCGGCATGGCGAGCTTCTACTTGCGGGCGGTGTGCCAGAACCGGAACCTGTGGGGCGTCGAGGATTTCCAGGAGATCAAGATCCGCCACTCGAAATACGCCGCGTCGCGCTTCGCACATGAGGCGGCGCCGGCGCTGACGCGGTTTGCCAATTCCTCGCCGCAGGGCTTCGTGAATGGCATCAAGGCGGCGCGACAGCAGATCGTGGCGCGCAGCGATGAGGACCGTGCAGATTTCCTGCGTAAGCGCGGTTTCTCGAAAGCCGAATCCGGCAAGATCATCGAGAAGGTGCTGATGGAGGAAGGCCGCCCGCCCGAGAGCATCTTCGACTTCGTGCAGGGCATCACGCGGCTTGCGCGCGACAAGACCCAGCAGGATGCCCGCCTCGACATGGAAGGGCGCGCCAAGAAGCTCCTCGACCGGGTCGCCTGACGCCGGGCCCGACAACGCGACCGCCCTCGCGCGCGGCGGCGGTCGCACTTTCCCTTTCCACACGCACGCCACTGGCCCCGCCCCGAGAGGGCAGGGGGCTTCGGCCTGCGCATCTCAGCGAGAACCTTCATGACCCCCCAGGAAGAAACCGTCATCCTCGAGGCCCGTGACATCCTCGGCCGCTACCTCAGCCAGAACCCGGTCATCGGCAGCTGGCATGCGCTGATGGACTACTGCGCGCTGGCCGTCCGCGGGCCCATCGAGCGCTTCCACGTCCTCTATCTCGACCGCAAGAACCGCATCATCTCGGATGAGCTTCTCTCGACCGGTACGGTCGACCATGTCCCGGTCTATCCGCGCGAGGTGATCAAGCGAGCGCTGATGCTGAACGCCAGCGCCCTGATCCTGACCCACAACCACCCTTCGGGCGATCCGACGCCGTCGGAAGCCGATCTCAGCATGACCAAGGAAATCCAGAAGGGCTGCAAGTACCTCGGGCTGACGCTGCACGACCACATCATCGTCGGCGCCGGGACAGAGCTAAGCCTGCGGGCCCTCGGCAAGCTCTGAAGGCCCATCGGACCCATCACCGCCGCCCCTTCGAGGACGAGGGCGGCGGTTTGGTCTTTGACGGATGAAGCGGGGAGAGAGGCTTCCCGCGCCGTCGGAGATTTCCCCATGTTCGACTTGCCCCTGCCCATCCACCCGACCACCGGCCCGCGAGGCTTCTCGCCGGTTTTCGCTGTGGGCGATGCTGATCCCAACCACCCCTTTGCCCTGACCCTGTCGCGCCGCACGCCTGCGGATCTGATGTCGGGCCGGGCCGCGCCGTTGGTCCTCGCCCGCTTTGCAACTCTGGCCGAGGCCATGCAGGGCGCGATCGACCATGCCGAGGGGATCGTCCCGGATGCTCCGCCCCAGCTTCTGGCCATCCTCGACCGCGACGAGCGCCTCGTTCTGGCCGGGGCCGCCAGCGACCACGCCGTCGCCTGGTGCCACCCGGTCACGAGCGCGGCTGAAGCGCGGGGCGTCGTGACCGAGGCGAGCCAGCTGCGCGCGCAGGCCGGCCGCGCGACTGCCTGGGCCGAGCCGGATCTGGCGCAACGGCTGCGCCACCGCGCCGATCTTCTGGATGGGCGTCTCGTAGACCCGCTCTGGCGCGCCTTTGCCGCCCGGGCGCTGCAAGTCGCTGCCTGAGGCCCGAGAGGCAGAGGAGGGCAGGGGGGATTTGGAGCTTGTCCGGGGGAGAGAGATCGCCCGGACCGGCTCCGATCCCTTAACCTTAGCGGAGACTCACGATGACCTTGACCGAACCCACCCTCACGCCGCCGATGGCACCCTCGTCCGTCGACATGGCGCAGATCTTCGCGGCGCATGCCGCGCGCACGGCCCGGATCGACGCGCTGCGCCCCGGCAACAAGGACCGCCTTTTCGATGGCCTCATGGCCGCCGGCATCACCCATGTCACCGTGACCTTCGACGGTGCGGGGGACAGCGGCCAGATCGAAAGTATCGGTGCATGGTCTGGTGAAACCGCCGTCGATTTCCCCGCGACCGAGATCGAGTATGCCGCGCTCACCTGGGACGACCCCGAGGTCGAGATGCGGCAGCTCTCGCTGGAAGATGTCGTCGAGCAACTCGCTTACGACTTCCTCTCCGACACCCATGGCGGCTGGGAAAACAACGACGGCGCTTACGGCGAGTTCTGCTTCGACGCCGCGGCCCGTTGCATCCATCTCGAGTTCAACGGGCGCTTCACCTCGTCCGAACTTTACACCCACGATTTCTGAGGGGGCGGGTATGGCACATCCCTATCACCACGCCCTCTCCTCGGTGAAGAAATGGGGCGGCACGGTCGAGGATTTCATGGCGGTGCATGCCTGGTTCGACCAGAGCAAGGAGATCACAGCCGACTTCCGGCACCGGGCGCTGCGCCACCATGCCGAAGGCATCTTCATGGCCGAGACGATTTTCGGGCCGACCCTCACCCTCTCGACCGGGCGTATCATCCCGACCCGCTGGGTGGGAGAGCAGCATGTGAAGGAAGACCTCGGCTTCATCCCGAGCTTCGCCGATTGGGTGAAGGCTATTCGGCCAGAGCCGTGGATGGGCCGGACCGCGCGGATCGAGGCCTTGGTCGATCCGTATCTCGCTTCGCCCGTGGTCGAGGTCACCTGAGATGACCGATCCGGCCTATCAGCGCCTCGGCCTGCCAGTGACGGCTTCGCCATTTGCGGTCCTGCGGGCAGCGGTCCGGGCGCTCCACCCGGACACGCGCGCCGTTCGCGGCTTCCGGGCGGCGCGCAAGCGCTTCTACCGGCAGATGCTCTGCACGCATGCCGCGCGACAGGCGGCGGGCGACAGTCCCACAGGCTGATCGCTCCCAACCATTCTTTCATCCCAATCCAGCGCCCGGCCTCTCGGCCGGGTCTTCCCCATTCAGGAGGTCCCCATGGCGGATTATTTCACCCATTTCTCATGCCTGCTCGACGTTGGCACCCCCGACAAGGCCGCCCGCGCGCTCGCGCTGTTCCAGGAACTGCGCGCTGCGGATCAGGACGCTGACGACCCGGAGGTCGCGGGCCTCACACTCGTGCGCCAGGATGCGCCCGAGGGCAGCACCCTCTGGATCCATGACGATGAGCACGGCGATGTCGAAGCCGTCATCCGCTTCGTGCTGCGCCTCGCGGAAGAGCTCGATCTCATCGGCCTTTGGGGCTTCCAGTATGCCCTGACCTGCTCCCGGCCGCGCCTCGACGCCTTCGGCGGCGGCGCGCAAGTCATCGATCTCGGTGCCCGCAAATCCATTGGCTGGACCAGCACGCAAGAATGGCTGGCCGCCGCGCTGAAGGGGGAGGACGTCGATGCCTGAGGTGATCTGTACCACGGTCTACCAGTTCCCCGAACTCTCGGATGCCGCCAAGGAAAAGGCGCGCAGCTGGTATCGCGAGCTTGGCCCCCACGACGATTGGTGGGATTCGGTCTACGAGGATTTCGAGCGGGTCTGCGAAATCCTCGGCATTCGCCTGAAGACTACACCCGTCCGCCTTATGGGCGGCGGGACGCGGGCCAAACCCTGCATCTGGTTCTCCGGCTTCTGGAGCCAGGGCGACGGTGCTTGCTTCGAGGGCTATTGGTCCCACGCGAAGGGCGCGGCCGCGCGCATCCGGGACTACGCGCCCAAGGACGCGACGCTGCATGGCATAGCCGACCGGCTGCAGGCCACCCAGCGGCGGAACTTCTACCAGCTCGCCGCCGAGGTCAGCCACCGCGGGCGCTACTACCACGAATATACCATGGCCGTTGACGTCACGCGGGACAGCCCGACCTGGCAGCCACCGACCGAGGACGCCGAGGAGATCGTGACCGAGGCGCTGCGCGATCTGGCCCGCTGGCTCTACCGCCAGCTTGAGGCGGAATACGACCACCTCACCTCGGATGAGGCAATCGAGGAGGGGATCATCGTCAACGATTACACGTTCACGGAAGCCGGGTGTCGCTTCGGGTAAGGGCGCACGCTTGAAAACTGTCAGAAAACTGCGTATGTTTCTGACAAAGGAGCGATCATGGAGCGCATGGCCGAGAGCATTATGAATGTCGCGACGACGTTGCCGGAGGGGGTGCCCTTGGCAGCGAAGGGGCTCTTGCACCTCGGCTCGCGCGCGGCGGTCGATCAGACGCTCTCGCGTCTGGCCGCGCGCGGCGAGCTGATCCGTGCGGGACGCGGCATCTATATGCGCCCCGTCCAAACACGCTTCGGTCCCCGCAGTCCGTCCGCTGAACAGGCGATTGAAGCGCTCGCAGTGCAGCGGGGCGAGACGATCGTGCCGAGCGGTGCTGCTGCAGCAAACGCTCTGGGCCTCACGACACAGGTGCCGGTCAAGTCGGTTTACCTCACCTCCGGTCGAAGCCGCGTGCTGAACCTTGGCCGGCAAGCGGTCGAACTGCGTCATGCGCCGCGCTGGCAGTTGGCCCTTGGCAACAAGGCCTCCGGCCAGGTTGTTCGGGCTCTGGCATGGCTCGGGCCGGATGAGGCTCCCAAGGCCCTGCAAATCCTGCGATCCAAGCTTACGGAGACGGCAAAGACTGAGCTGATGTCCGCCGCGCCGCAGTTTCCGACTTGGCTGGCACGATTAGTCGGAGAGATGGTCCATGGCTGAAGCATTCCTGCGCCTCAGCGACAAGGACCGACTGGATGCTCTTGGTGTCGCGGCCGATCGGCTCGGCCGACCAGCCCATCTCCTCGAGAAGGACGTCTGGGTGGTCTGGGCGATCCAGCAATTGTTTGGATCGCCCATCGGCACAAACCTCGTCTTCAAGGGCGGCACCTCGCTGTCGAAGGCCTACCAGGTCATTGACCGGTTTTCTGAGGATGTGGACCTGACCTTCGATATCCGGGCCCTGATCCCGGATCTACTCGAGGGCCGTGAAGACGCCATGCCCGCCACATCCAGTGAAGAGCGGCGCTGGTCGAAACGTGTTCGAAAGGATTTGCCTGAATGGGTGGCCGGGACCATTCAGCCGATCCTGCAGCAGGCAATTGATCGGGAAGGGGTCGATGCCGGCCTTCGGATTGATGGCGACAAGCTGTTCATCGACTACCCGCACCTCGCCCAAGGCACTGGATACGTTTCTCCGAGCGTGATGCTGGAATTCGGCGCGCGTTCTACAGGAGAGCCCGCATCCCCACGCGATATCGTTTGCGATGCCGCGTCGGTGATCGAAGGCGTGGAGTTTCCCACTGCCCGCCCGCGCGTGATGCATGCGGAACGGACGTTCTGGGAAAAGGCGACAGCGATCCACGTCTTCTGTTTGCAAAACCGTATGCGAGGGGATCGCTTTTCTCGCCACTGGCATGATGTCGCCCGGTTGGACGATGCGGGCATCGCCGCTGCGGCCATCCAAGATCGCGCGCTTGCGACCGCTGTCGCCCGGCACAAGACGATGTTCTTTGCAGAGAAGGCGGCGGATGCCACGCGGATCGATTACGGCACCGCAACCTCTGGGCATCTACAACTGGTCCCAGGCGGCGATGCTCTCAAGGCTCTCGCTGACGATTATGGCCGGATGGTCGAGGACGGCCTGCTTGCATCAACACCAGAGCCTTTTGGCGACTTGATGGACCGTTGCGCGGGCATCGCGCGCAAGGCCAATGCAGCGTTCAAGCCTGACTGACCATCTTTTCGGAAGATTCCCGCTACTTATTCCCGTCGATCCACTTCGACATGAGCCCCTTGTCGCGGAAGCATTCGTCTGGAACGGCGCGCCTTTTGATCCGGGCGAGTTTCTCAGCGAAGGCCACCTGCTTGGACGTGGGCAGCCAGTCCATGTCCCATACCGGTTTCAGCTGGGCCTGAGCCTCGATCCAGGCGCTCAAAGATCGCCGGTCTTGCTGAACCTCCCAGGGCAGGAGCGTCCGGTTGCGCAGGGCGAGCGACCGCGCATAGGCAATCTGCTTGGGCGTTACGGGCAGGGCGTGCTTGGTGCTTTCCATGGTGGAACCCCCTTTCTGACTTGGCTCTGAACATAGAACATAACAAGAACAAAATCAAGCCAAGCGTCGGGAACACCTTGGTGCGAGAGGGAGAGAGGGGCCGGGAAAGATCAGGTCCGAGGCTGCCCGAGAGAGGGTGTCCGGGCCTGATCCTGTCCTTCATTCCGGAGTTTCCCGATGACCCATCTTGCCCCTGTTGCGCAGGCATCCTTGCCTGCGCCCATTGTTCGGTTGGCAACAAATCCTGCCCCTGCGATCGTTGCTGTTGCCGAAGCGCTGCAGCCCGATCTGGCGCAAGGGCTTCAGATCGACGCGCTGCGCCTGCGCCTCGAAATGGAGCGCGCCTTTGGCGGCTCCGATGCGACCGGTGCCTGGGACTGGAAGCTCGCCTATGAGGCGGGCGAGGTGGCGCTGGTCCTCTTCCTGAGGAAATTCGGCCGTGCGCTGCTGACCCGGGCAGGTTCGCCCGTGGCGCTGTTGCCCATCCTCACCAAGGTGGCGGGTCTTTTGCCCACGCACACCCGGCGGTCGGAAGAGATGGAGCGCTTTCAGCAATTCTCGACGCCGCTGCCAATGGGGCTCGCGGCTGTGGCGGCAGCACAGATCACGCCCCGTGATCTTGTCCTAGAGCCGTCTGCCGGGACCGGGCTTCTGGCGATCCTCGCCGAGATCGCCGGCGGCACTCTGGCTCTGAACGAGTTGGCGGACACCCGCACCGACCTTCTTCGCTTGCTGTTCCCGGGCCGACCGGTCACGGGGTTTGATGCCGCGCAGATCGATGATCATCTCGACGCCTCCTCAAGCCCGAGCGTCATCCTGATGAACCCGCCTTTCTCGACTGTGGCCAATGTCGATGGTCGGTCGACCGAGGCGACGGCCCGACATCTGCGCTCAGCACTCGCGCGTCTGGCTCCCGGCGGACGGCTCGTGGCCATCACCGGAGCCGGTTTCGCGCCGGATGCGCCTGCCTGGGCCGAGACCTTCGGCCGTCTGACCGAGACCGCCCTTCTCGTCTTCACCGGCGCGGTGTCGGGCGCGGCTTTTGCCAAACATGGGACCAGCTTCGAGACGCGGATTTCTGTCTTCGATAAATGCCGCGGCGGCGAGCCGGGCGGCATCACCGCAGGCCTGCGCCAACCCACATCCCCGGACGTGGCACATCTGATGTCCCGGGTCACTGCCGAGGTTCCGCCGCGCCTCGAACTGGATCCAGCTCCTGCTGCGGGGCAGGGCCATTCTTCCCCCTTTCCGGGAAATTCTCACCTCACCACCCGCAAACCCGCCAGCCGATCGCACGCGACCTCTGCAGCCAATCCGGCGAAGCCTGACACGCCGATCGAGGCTGAGGAACTAAACTACGCAACTCGCGACGCCGCCGGGGACGAAGATGCGACACGGCTGTCCGACGCGATCTACGAGACCTTCCGTTTGCAGGCCATCGACATCCCCGGTGCGGCGCCACACCCGACTAAGCTTGTGCAATCGGCGGCGATGGCCTCGGTCGCACCTCCGAAACCCACGTACCGCCCCAAGCTTCCGGCGGCCATCCTGCGCGACGGCCTGTTGTCCGACGCGCAGCTTGAGACTGTCATCTACGCGGGGGAGGCGCATGGCGCGCATCTCACTGGGTCTTGGACCGTCGATGAAACCGGAGACGTGGTCTCCGCTGCACCGGACGATGCCGCTGACGCCGTCCGCTTCCGCCGCGGCTTTTTCCTCGGCGATGGCACCGGGGCGGGCAAGGGCCGCCAGTCGGCCGGGATCCTGCTCGACAACTGGTGCCAAGGCCGCCGCAAGGCGCTCTGGATCTCGAAGAGC
The DNA here is from genome assembly GCF_015220045.1 of Marivivens aquimaris. Classification (NCBI taxonomy): domain Bacteria; kingdom Pseudomonadati; phylum Pseudomonadota; class Alphaproteobacteria; order Rhodobacterales; family Paracoccaceae; genus Marivivens; species Marivivens aquimaris. The sequence goes on from NZ_JADBGB010000005.1 coordinate 60,281, forward strand.
GACAAGCTTCTCGAGGATGCGCAGCGCGACTGGTCCGCACTCGGCCAGGAGCGGCTGCTTGTCACGCCCCTGTCGCGCTTCGCGCAATGCCGCGACATCCCGCTGACCGAGGGCATCCTCTTCACCACCTACGCAACGCTTCGCTCAGAAGAGCGGGGCGCCAAGAAATCCCGTGTCGACCAGATCGTCGATTGGCTCGGGGCGGATTTCGACGGGGTGATCCTCTTCGACGAAAGCCATGCCATGGCAAATGCCGCCGGCGGCAAAGGCGAGCGCGGCGATACCATGGCCTCGCAGCAGGGCAGGGCGGGTCTGCGCCTGCAGCACAAGCTTCCGAATGCCCGCGTGGTCTATGTCTCGGCCACGGGCGCGACGACCGTCCACAACCTTGCCTATGCGCAACGCCTCGGCCTCTGGGGCGGAGAGGACTTTCCGTTCGCCACGCGCGGGGAGTTCGTCGAGGCCATCGAGGCGGGCGGCGTCGCCGCGATGGAGGTTCTTGCCCGCGACCTCCGGGCGCTCGGCCTCTACACGGCGCGGTCGCTTTCCTATGACGGTGTCGAATACGAGATGCTCGAACATGCGCTCAGCCCCGAGCAGCGCGGCATTTACGATGCCTATGCCGGGGCCTTCGCCATCATTCACAACAACCTGACCGCGGCGTTGGAGGCTGCGAACATTTCCGGCGCGGCCGACGGGCCGAGCGGGTCGGGCACGCTGAACCGCCAGGCCAAGTCCGCCGCACGGTCAGCCTTCGAGAGCGCCAAACAGCGCTTCTTCGGCCATCTGTTGACCAGCATGAAAACCCCCACCCTCATTTCCAGCATCGAGGCTGATCTCGCGGCAGGCCATGCGGCGGTCATCCAGATTGTCTCGACAGGTGAGGCGCTGATGGAACGCCGCCTGTCGGAGATCCCGACCGACGAATGGAATGATATCCGCTGTGACATCACTCCCAGGGAGTATGTCCTGGACTACCTCGCCCATTCTTTCCCGGTGCAGCTCTACGAGCCTTTCACCGACAGCGAGGGCAATCTCTCGTCCCGGCCCGTGACGCGAGACGGCCAACCGGTCGAATGCCGCGAAGCCGTCCGCCGTCGTGACGCGCTGATCGAGAAGCTGGCTTCGCTGCCAGCGGTGCCGGGGGCGCTCGACCAGATCATCCAGCGTTTCGGCACCGATCTCGTGGCTGAAGTCACGGGGCGTTCACGGCGCATCGTGCGCAAGGGTGAAGGGCATTCGGCACGGCTCGTCGTGGAGAACAGGGCCGGAGCTGCGAACCTCTCGGAGACCCAAGCCTTCATGGATGACGAAAAACGTATCCTGATCTTCTCGGATGCCGGCGGCACCGGGCGCAGCTATCACGCCGATCTCGGGGCGAAGAACCAGCGCCTGCGGGTCCACTATCTCCTGGAACCGGGCTGGAAGGCAGATGCCGCGATCCAGGGGCTTGGCCGCACCAACCGCACCAATCAGGCTCAGCCGCCGCTGTTCCGACCGGTGGCCACCGATGTGAAGGCGGAGAAGCGGTTCCTCTCGACCATTGCGCGACGTCTCGACACGCTTGGCGCGATCACGCGCGGCCAGCGCCAGACCGGGGGGCAGGGGTTGTTCCGCCCCGAGGACAACCTCGAGTCCCCCTACGCCCGCGACGCCCTGCGCCAGCTTTACCGCCGCATCTATCGCGGCGATGTGGTGGGCTGCTCCCTTGGGGCCTTCGAGGATGCCACTGGCCTCAGCCTGACCGATGACAACGGGCTGAAGGACGACCTTCCCCCGATCACGACCTTCCTCAATCGCCTGCTGGCGCTGACGATCGACATGCAGGCCGTGTTGTTCGCGGGTTTCGAGGAGCTGCTCGATCAGCGAATTGAGGGCGCCATCGCCGCCGGGGTCTATGATCTCGGGCTCGAGACACTCCGTGCCGAGAGCTTCCGGGTGACCGACGCACAGGTCATCTACACCCATCCGGGCTCCGGCGCCGAAACCCAGCTTCTCACCATCGCGGAAAAGCGCCGCAACATGCCGACTTCCCTCGCGGATGCGCTCGACTGGCTGAATGACCCGAAGGCGCGGCTTCTGGTCAACAGCCGCTCGGGCCGGGCCGCCGTGCAGGTTCCCGCCACCAGTCACATGCTGGACGATGGGACCATCGAGCCGCGCCTGCGCCTGATCCGCCCGACCGAGGCCAGCACGGTTCCGGCCAAGGTCATGGAGGACACCCACTGGCTCGAGGCCGACCGCGCGGCCTTCACTGCGGCGTGGACTGCGGAACTGGCCGAGGTGCCGGAGTTCTCCGAAGCCACGCTGCACATCGTCGCAGGTCTGCTGCTGCCGATCTGGAAGCAGCTTCCCCAGGATGAAACCCGCGTCTACCGCCTGCAGACCGATGACGGGCAGCGCATCATCGGCCGCCGCGTCTCGCCTGCCTGGGTCGCGACCACGCTGGCCGCCGATGCGCCCAAGCTCTCGGCCGCGCAGATCCATGCCCTCGTTCTGGAGGGCAAGACCGTGGTGTGCCTGTCCGAAGGGATGGAATTGCACCGCTCGCGCGTCATGGGCGCGAACCGGATCGAACTCTCGGGCTTCTCGGAGGCCGCCAAGGACCGGCTCAAGGCCGATGGCTTCTTCTCGGAGATTATTAGTTGGAAGCTTCGGCTGTTTTGCCCGACCGACGCCGATGGCGTCGCGATACTGGATCGTCTGCTTGCACGTTGTCCTGTCGCAAGGCTACATGATCGAGGAGGTTGTTGACCCATGTATTCCAAGACCGAAGACCTCGTGCGCGATCTGGCAGAAAATGCCGAAGGCGTCTGTCGTGCCTACCTTCCCGCCGGACGGCGGGAAGGATCCTACTGGATCGTCGGCGATCTGCAGAACAACCCCGGCCGGTCGCTCTTCGTGCGGCTGACCGGGCCTGCATCCGGGCCGGGCGCGGCCGGCAAGTTTACGGATGGGGCCACAGGCGAGCATGGCGATCTCCTGGACATCATCCGCGCCCGGACGGGGATCACGCGCTTCCCCGACCTTCTCGCCGAGGCCCGAGCGCATCTTGGCCGTCCGCAGCCGGTCGTCCCGGATAAGCAAGAGCCGAGGAAGGCCAAGGCGCCCGGTGGCACTCCTGCGGCAGCGGCGCGCTTGTTTGCTGCCTCGGTGCCGATCGCAGGCACGCTTGCTGAGACCTACCTCCGTTCCCGAGGCATCACTCAATTCGGGGCGAACGGCGCCCTACGCTTCCACCCGAAGTGCTGGCATCGGGAAGAGGGGCAGACCCGGAGCAGCCCCAGACCGGCGATGATCGCGGCGGTTACCGATGGGGCAGGGGCCGTGCAGGGCGTGCATCGCACCTGGCTGGCGCCTGACGGACAGGGGAAGGCGGCAGTGAATCCAGAGCGTCGGGCTATGGGTCACCTCCTCGGCAATGCTGTCAGGCTGACCCCGCAGGATGACATCCTCGTCATCGGCGAAGGCATCGAGACCATCCTGTCCCTGTCCGAGGCAATCCCAGGTCTGCCCGTCTGGGCGGCGCTCTCTTCGGGTCACCTCGGGGCGGTCCTGCTGCCAGAGGGGCTGAAGCGCCTCTACATCGCGATCGACCGCGATCCGGCAGGGCAACGCGCGGCGGAGAGGTTGAGCGCCAGAGCCTCCGAGGTCGGGATTGGTTGCCATGTGCTGGAACCGCGGCTCGGGGATTTCAACGATGATCTTCGGGCGGACGGCAAAGACTTGCTGCGCCAGCATCTGGCAGGTCAGATCGGGCCAGAGGATCGGCATCGCCTGCTCAGCTGAGCTGCATCGCGTAGGGGCGTCTGGGAGTGCGCGGCAGGGGGCTGCATCCCAGTCGTGGCTCTGGATCGTCGTCCTCACCCCATCCCGGGCTTTGCGCATCCACCCGTCACCCGAGCGGCCTTCAAGAGATGGGCAGGCCGTCAAAGCGGCTGCCCCTGCAAGGTCGGCAGGGAACCTATTTCCGCCGGCGGCAAAGCCGCCTTTGCATCGCGAGACAAATAGCTTCCCTGCCGACCTCCTCCACGCTGTTCCGGCCCCGGTGAAGCCGGGGTGAAGGGGCAACCGCCCCGACGGCTCGGGTCTGCCCATGAAGGCCGCGCGGGATGACGCGCGGACGAGACAGGCCCGGAGGCAAGAAACCGATGACGATCCAGACCCACGACGACGCGTATGAACCCGCCCATAGCGCATCCCAGACCGCCCATGCGCTCGACGAGCTTCAGCTCTATGGCTATCGCCCCTTTGACGAGCCCGATCCGCGCCCAATGCCCGATGGGCAGCGGCTCGCCGTCGCCGTCGCCGACATCTTCGACGCCCTCGTCGCGACCCTGGAAGACACCCGTATGGAACCCGACCTCGAAGAGGTGCTCTGGGGCCAGGTCAACCTCTTCCACCGCGCCACGGCCAGGATCGAGCGGACGCTCGATGAGAACGAGCAGGCGCAGCGCCGCCTCCAGCGCGAGCAGGACGGCTCCGAAGTGAAATCGGTCGAACTCGAGCGCCTGACGGCCGAAGGCCTGACCCTCGTCGAACGGCGCAACTGCATGGACATGATGCGCGATCACGCCGCATCCGAGTTTGTTCAGCACACAGGATCCACCTGGCGCCCCCGCACCGGCTCGATGGTGAACCGCCAGCACATGACCGCAGCCCTGATCGACAGCCGCGATTTCCTGGCCGCCAAGCGCCGCGCGGAGACCGAGGTGATGCTCCCCGCAGGTCCCAAGGTTGCCCTCACCGGCGGGACCGATTTCAACGATCACCGCCTGATCTGGGGCAAGCTCGACCAAGTCCGGACCAAGTATCCCGACATGGTCCTCCTGCACGGTGGCAGCCCGAAGGGCGCAGAGCTCATCGCCGCCAAATGGGCCGAAGCCCGGGGCGTGACGCAGGTGGCCTTTAAGCCCGACTGGACCAAGCACGCCAAGGCCGCGCCCTTCAAGCGCAACGACGCGATGCTGGATGTGCTCCCGGTCGGGGTCCTTGTCTTCCCCGGAACCGGTATCCAGGAAAACCTCGCCGACAAAGCCAAGAAGCTGGGTATCCCGGTCATGAAGTTCGAGAAGGGGGCGTGAGCCCCCTCTTTCTTTTCGGGGCAGAACATTGTGGAAACGTCGAAGAGCGCTTGATATTGTGGTCTGGAGAGAGGCGCCAACAACATGTTCGACATATCGCAGCAAATGGAAGTGTTCCCGACGACGGTCGATCTCAAGCGGATCGACCCGTCTCTCAACATGCGGCGCTTCTATCGAATGAGCGTTCAGCCAGACCTGTTTGGCGGTGCCTGCCTCGTGCGGGAATGGGGCCGTATCGGGTTTCGAGGTCAGATGCTAATCGAACAGCACCCGGACGAGGGGCATGCTGTGACCGCCTTGTTGAAGCTCGCAGCAAACAAGACGCGGCGAGGGTATCGAGCGGTCGCAGCGCAGAAGATGGATTGAAAAGCGGCAAATGAGATTTCGCCAAGCGTGTATTTCGCGTTTATTTTCGGTAGTTTCCGGCGGCTTCTTTGACTACGAATAGTGTAACGAATTCCGAGGCCTGTTGATGAACCCGACTGAAATTTACGATGCCCTTGCCGAGATTGCGGCCAAGCCATTTGATCCGAATGAATTCCCCTTTGCTTTTGCTGAGGCGACGGATGCGGCCAAGGCAGCGATCTCGAAGCTGCGCAATGGCTCGACCAACAAATCGGATGTTTCTGGCGGCGTTCTGTTCAATAAGAAGTTCCACTACGCGCCTGCACTAAAGGGCCTGACTGATGTCACGCTCGATCAGCTGCGCGCCTCTAAGAAAACCAAGGCGTCCAAGCCCGCGATCCTGATCGCGACCGATGGCGAAACCATTGCAGCGGAACACCCGGTTTCAGGCGATACACTGCATTGCACCTTCAGCGAGTTAGGTGATCATTTCGGCTTTTTCCTACCCGCCGCTGGCAAGGAACGCTACCGCGCGGTCGAAGAGAACCCTGTCGACGTCAAAGCGACCGGCAAGCTCGCCCGCCTCTATGACGCGCTGACCAAGGCCAACCCGGACTGGGGCAGCGACGATCGGCGGCACGAGATGAACCAGCTGATGATGCGGCTCATCTTCTGCATGTTTGCCGAAGACGTCGGCATCTTCCCGGACAACCAGTTCTCGCGCCTTTTGTTCACCCATGCTGGAGACAAGGGCGAGGAGGCGCGTGAAACCATCATCACCGCCTTCAACGCCATGAACCTGCCCAAGGACAAGCGCGGCGCCCTGCCGGCATGGACGGCAGAGCTGGAATACGTAAACGGCGGGCTGTTCGCGGGCACCATCGACGCGCCGCGGTTTGACACGATCTCCTTCCGCTACCTGCGCGATGCCTGCGATCTTGATTGGCGGGAAATCAACCCTGACATCTTCGGGTCGATGATCCAGTCGGTGGCTGATCCCAAGCAGCGCTCGGAACTGGGGATGCACTACACCTCGGTTCCGAACATCATGAAGGTGATCGGGCCGCTGTTCCTTGATGATCTGGATGCCGAGATCCACAAGGCCTGGGACCGCGCAAAAGCGTTGCAGCGAGTGCTGGACCGCATGTCGCGCATTCGCGTCTTTGACCCCGCCTGTGGCTCGGGCAACTTTCTGGTCGTGTCCTACCGCGAGCTGCGGGCGCGAGAGTCGCGCATCCTGCAGCGGCTGGAGGAGCTCACCGGCCCCGGCTCGATGCAGATGTTTTCGGCCATCCCGATCAGCAATTTCTACGGGATCGAGATCGCGGACTTTGCGGCAGAGACCGCCAAGCTCGCGCTGTTCATTGCCGAGTATCAGGCCAATGCCAGCTTTGCCGAGGTTTTTGGTCGCCGTCCTGCCGCGCTACCGCTGAAAGACGCAGCGCATATCAGGCGAGGGGACTCCCTTTATACCCGATGGGAGGAGGTCTGCCCGCACCCCGGCGAAGAAGAGGAAGTTTTCATCGCGGGCAACCCCCCGTTCCTTGGAAAGGCCCAGCAGGACGCGGATCACAAAGCCGGAATGGACCATGTCTTCAAGGGTAAGGTAAAGTCTTACCGAGCGTTTGACTTAGTGGCGGCATGGTTCTTCAAGGCCTCGGTCTATCTGCGTGGTCGTAATGTCCGTGCTGCTCTGGTGTCGACCAATTCAATCTGCCAAGGGGCATCGGCAGCCAACCTCTGGCCCGAAATCTTGACTGACGGCGTGGAAATCGGGTTCGCGCATCGATCCTTCAAGTGGCGCAACAATGCATCGGCAAATGCCGCAGTCATTTGCGTGGTCGTCGGGATGCGAAACAAATCAAATGCGACCAAGCGCATTTTCGATGGTGATGTTTCCGAGGAAGCCGCAAATATCAATTCGTATCTCTTGAACGACCAAAACGTATTCGTGACCGGTGCGAGCAAAGGGATTTTCGGGCTCCCTGAGATGAACTTTGGCTGCATGCCCTATGACGCTGGAAACCTGCTACTGCTTCCGGAGGAAAAAGAGCAGATGCTGGCTGAAGCACCCGAGGCATCGAAGTTCATTCGTCGTTTCATGGGGTCGCAGGAGGTTGTGAAAGGAATAGAACGACATTGCCTTTGGATTTCAGATTCCGACCTGCGTGATGCGATGGCCATCCCGCCTGTCGCTCTTCGTGTCGAAGCGACCAGAGAGGCTCGTCTTAAAATGACCGATAAGGGCGGCATTGAACTTGCAGATCGGCCACACCAGTTCCGCGAGCATGTTGCGCCTGAACGTCATGCTATCCTTGTCCCAAGCGTCACTTCTGAGCGCCGTCCCTACCTTCCAGTAGAGCGCGTTGGAGCCGATGTAATTGCGTCGAACCTGAACCAAGTGCTCTACGACGCCCCTGAATGGTGCATCGCCCTGATCGCCTCGCGCCTGCATCTGGTCTGGATCGCTACAGTCTGCGGCAAGCTGAAGTCTGATTTCCGCTATTCTAATACCCTCGGTTGGAACACCTTCCCCGTGCCGAAGTTCAGCGAGGATCAACTGGCAGAGCTATCCGCCTCGGCGCGGCGCATCCTCAAGTGCCGCTACTCGCATTTCCCCAAGACCATCGCCGAGCTTTACGACCCCGACAAAATGCCCGACGACCTGCGCGCCGTGCATCGCGAAAACGATGACCTCTTGGAGACGATGTATATCGGCCGCCCCTTCCGCAATGACACTGAGCGGTTGGAAAAGCTCTTCAAGCTCTATGCCGCCAAGGTGAAATCGCAGGACAAGAAGGGCGCGCGCGCATGACGGGGACCTATGTATTGTTCCAGATGTGGGGACCGTTTCGCCAGTCGCTGATTGACGGGCACTTGTTCTATGTCGAACAGGCACGCAAGCGGCTTCTCACGCAGTTTGAGAACATTGAAGCTGAGGCGGACAAGGCCTCGGAAGACTGGCTCGAGAACAATAGTCACCGTTTCGATCCTGACCGAGACGATCCGGGGAGCTTCTATGAGGCGGCAGGGGAGGCTGGTATCGAGTTCTATCGCCTACTCTCGGATATGCGTGATCAGACCCAGCTGAGTGTGGTCGCGGGCATGTTCCATGAATGGGACAAGCAGCTTCGCGATTGGCTGGTGCGTGAGATTGGACATTGGCACCGGGGGGATCTGGCCGCCGAAAAAATCTGGAAGGCGAACTTTTCAGACCTCGCTGACCTGCTCGAAGGCTTCGGGTGGAAGATCCGCAGTACTGGGTACTTCAAGCTGCTGGATGCGTGCCGACTTGTAGTGAATGTCTACAAGCATGGAGAGGGCACGGCATTTGAAAATTTGAAGAGGGAGTTTCCCGAGTACGTGGTCGATCCTTTTACGGACGAAAATGGCGTTAAATTCTACAACGACTTGGGTATTGAGTGGCGTGATCATACACACCTCAAGGTCAGCGATGTACAATTGCAGGCGTTCGCTGATGCCATTGTGTCTTTCTGGAAGGACGTGCCCGAGAACATCTCTAAGGCTGACGTTACCAGTGTCCCCGCGTGGTTCGAGAAGGCGATACTGAAAGATCGTGGTCAGAAGGCGGGCGCGAAATGACCGATCAGAACGCGCCCCAAAAAACAAGCGAGGCGGCGCCCGAAGGCCCGCCTCATGATCTTGTCCACAGGAGGGGCCAGAAGCCTGCCGAAGCACCTAAAGGCAACCTCACCGCGTCTCACGAAGCAATAGATAGCGCTGATGTGGCCACGGATCAAGTTCAAACTCTGACCGATCTTAGGGTTCAGAAGCTGTTAACCGACTGCCTGAGCGACCGAAGACTGCAGCGATACGCCCCTGCGGCGGGTGATGCCGGGGTGGCGCGCGAGGACATCTACCTCTGGAACTGCGACCTGTCCGAGGCCTTTCAATTTGCTTTGCATATGGCGGAAGTGACTTGCCGGAACAGCGTCCACAACGCCCTGACGTACCGCGACCCGCGATGGTTTGAAAACGCAACATTCCTGAAAATCCTGGACCCTGTTCGCAGGAAGGACCTCGACAACGCTATCGCTGATGAGACCGATCAACACGGTGACGTTGTGGATGCCCACCACATGGTTTCGGCCTTGTCTTTCGGGTTTTGGGAGCATCTGACGACCAAGCGATTCCAGCGTTATCTGTTCCCGAAAGGGTTTCAGCGGGTGTTCAAGCACGCTCCATGGGATGCCAAGCTGGAAGACTTGCACGACTTGATCGAAAGCGTTCGCCGCTGGCGTAACCGCATCGCGCACCACAATGCGATCTTCGACAAAGGCCCATCATCGAAGTACCAAGACGCGTTAAAGCTGATCGGGTGGTCCTCTCCGGACTTGGAGGCATGGGTAGCAACCCGATGCCGTGTGAACCAGATTATCAACGCGCGCCCGAAGGGAGAATGACATGGTTGAAATGGTGAACGTGACCTTTGGGCGCTCCAACTCGACAACCAACAAGTTGGGTCAACGCCCGATGCAGGCCCGTGCCTATGCCGCCCGAGCGGCGCAGTTCCTTTTGCTCAAAGCGCCGCCCGCAGCTGGCAAAAGCCGAGCGCTTATGTTCGTCGCTCTCGACAAGATGCTTCATCAGGGGCTGGAAAAGACCATCGTTTGCGTGCCCGAGACATCGATTGGCGGGTCATTCCGCTCGACGGATCTGACCCGCTACGGGTTTGAGGCGGACTGGGATGTCGATGATCGCTGGAACCTCTGTTTGACGGGCGAGGACGCAGACAAGCAAAAGGTCAAGGCATTTCAGGCGTTCCTGGAAAGCGATGCCAAGGTGCTGGTCTGCACCCATGCCACATTCCGCTTCGGTTTCGATGAGGTGGCAAGAACTGCGGGCATCGAGGCTTTTGACAATTGCTTCATCGCCATTGACGAATTCCACCATGTCTCTGCCTCCGACAACAACCGGCTGGGCGTGATCCTGCGCAGTCTGATTTCCCGAGCGGAATGCCATGTGATGGCAATGACCGGCAGTTATTTCCGCGGGGATGCGGATCCAGTGTTGCGGCCAGAGGATGAGGATCGGTTCACCAAGATCACCTACAGCTACTACGAGCAGCTGGAAGGCTACGAATTTCTCAAGGCACTCGGGATCAACTACGAATTCTACAAGGGCAATTACGTCAACGGATTGCCAGGGGTGCTGAACCCTGACCAAAAGACGATCATCCACATTCCTCATCGGGGTTCGTCCGAGGCATTCGACGACAAATACAACGAAGTCGGAAAGATTCTCGACCTCTTGGGTGTCCATGAAGGTCGCGATCCTGAAACCGGATTTGATCTGGTCCGCAGGCCAGATGGGCAGATTCTGAAAATCGCCGATCTGGTTGATGACGGACCAGGCCGCGACATCGTTAAATCTGCGCTTTCGCGAGAGATCAAAGGCGCTGATGGTCGTCGAGATGATACGGCGGACCGCGAGAAGGTCGACATCATAATTGCGCTTGGTATGGCGAAAGAAGGGTTCGACTGGGTCTGGTGTGAACATGCCCTGACGATCGGCTACCGGTCATCGCTTACAGAAATCGTGCAGATTATTGGGAGAGCCACTCGCGATGCGCCCGGTAAGCCGCGTGCGCTCTTCACCAACCTAGTTGCCGAGCCGGGTGTGGAAACCGGCGTTGTGACAGACGCGGTCAACGACATGCTGAAGGCCATTTCTGGTTCTCTGCTTATGGAGCAGGTGTTGGCACCCAACTTCAAATTCTATCGGCGCGAGGATGGCGACGTGCGTGCTCCGGTCGGGACTGACGCCGAAGGCAACGTTACAATCGGTATCAAGGGACTGATTGAGCCACCCACTGATCGAGCGCGGGAAATCTGCGAGAAGGACATGCACGACTTGATGGCTACCGCCTACCAGGAAATGGATAGACGGGTCCTTTCTCCCGACACGGCGCCTGAGGTTGCCACGCAAATGGTTCTGACGGACATCATCGAGCGCAGATACGAAACTCTGGATTCAGAAGAGGCCGAGTCTGTTCGGCAACACCTTGCGGCGCATATGAACGTGCTAACTTTGGCGCGGCGAGAAGCTGAGCGTGGCTTCGCTGAAGGGCAGTCACCTTTGACCGGCAGCCCCGGCAAGGCGGACGCTTCTGACGACGACGGGGATGAAGCCGGAGACAGCGCCCCCAATACGCTGCTGCAGATGGTCAAGAAATTCATCAACGTCCGCGACATCGATGTTGAGCTCATCGATAGCGTGAACTCGTTTCGTGAACGGTTCGAGGTCGCATCGAAGTCCTTGAACTCGGAGCTCTTGGCACATGTCCAATCGGCAATGGTTGCATTGCGGGTCAATATGACCGGCGACGAGGCTCGAACACTTTGGCCGAGGATCAAGGCGTTCCGGGCCAGTGAGGGACGTGAGCCGAACGTTCATTCTGCCGATCCCCTGGAGAAGCGGATGGCAGAGGCACTGGCCTGGCTGAAAGCTGAGAAGGCGAAGCGGCTGCGCGAGGGCGCGATGCAATGACTCGGCCGAGCTTGGATGACATATTTGCGGAAGACGATGAATTCGGACTGTTGGACGTTAGGCTGCGCGGCAGCCGCGCCACTGTAGCTTCCGACCAAGGGGCTGGCGCACTGAGAGAAGTCTCAGCGTTCTTTGAGAAACACGGGCGCGTTCCCGATCCTGATGCGGTGGACCATGACGAGATGCGGCTCGGTTCGATCTGGGCATCGATCAAGTCTGCGCCGACAGACCAGATGCGGATGGAGGACCGGTTTGGACTCTTGGACGATGAGACAGCGCGGGCATTGAAATCATGGCGAGATGAGCCGCTAGTTTCTGACGTGCCTGACAGCCTAGATGATATTTTCGACGATGAAGAGCTTTCCGTCGATGCGTCTCTGATCGATTTGAAACATACGACGCCTGCCGCAGAGCGACACTTGCCCGATCATCGGGCGGAATTTGTTCCCTGTCGCGATTTCGACCAGTTCGCAGAGCGTTTTGAAGCGGTGCAGCAGGCTTTGGAAGCGGGCGACCGCCAAGCACTGCCTGTAAAGAAATGGTCCGTGATTGAGCCCATAGAAGGCGACTTTTTCATCCGGAATGGCCTTCTCGCGATGATCGCTGAGAAATCCGAGATGTCCGCGCGAGGGGGCTCTCGTGACCACAGACTTCGGGTCATGTTTTCCAACGGCATGGAGAGTGATCCTCTCATGTCTTCATTCCGCAAGTCGCTCAACGACGATAAGACGGCCAGAATGGTTCAGAAGGTCGGGCTTGGTCCCCTCGATCCGGACTGGGAATCTGATCAACTAGAATTGTCTGGGACAATTTACGTCGCTCGGTCGCGCTCGGATGATCCGTCGATCAGAACTCAGCGAATGATCCTGCACAAGATCGGTGTCACTAGTCAGGATGTTGCGCGCCGGGTTGCAGATGCTCGCAACGATCCAACGTTTTTGCTAGCACCAGTGGAAATCGTCGCGACCTACGAGCTTCAAAACCTGTCCCGCCGCAAAGTTGAGAACCTTCTCCACCGCTTTTTCGCGACGGCCAGGCCGGCAGAGCTCTTTGTGACGGATCGCTTCGGGAAGAAGGTCTTTCCAAAGGAATGGTTTTACGTTTTGCCGGACCATGTCGGCCGTGCGGCGAAACTGATTGAAGAGGGGCGCCTTCATTTGTTCGAGTACGACCTTCAATCCCAAGAAATCGTTGCGAAGGTTTGACTGGGAAAAGGCGCGGCGGGCTACCAGCGCGACGGAAAAAATAATGTCGGTTGGCTAGGTCTGATAAGTCGATCTTTGATAGAAATTCGCGTTCCTGCCCTTTTCGGCGTTCCGTTGGCCGATAAAACTTCTAACTCACGCGCTTGTGCCAATTCGGATAGTACCTGAAAAATGTCGTCGTTGGTGCCCGCTGTTCGATTGCCAATCTCATCCAACAGGCGTGCGACGTCCAACTGCCCATTTTCCATCATTTGGTGGACTTCGGCTGGCAGGGCGTTCACGAGCTCCGTACTCAATTTGGTTCGATCGATCTCTGAAAAGTTAAAGAGCGAGTCGCAACTTTCAATCAACCGCGTGTCATACCCCAAAGAAAATAAGCTGCCAGAACCAATGTGGGTGAAACTGTTCTGTTCCTGCCAGTGCACGCTAAGCATCTTGTCGCGGGCAGCTTGGTGTTGCGATAGGTGTGCAAGCATCATCCATCGGTTATCTGTGCGCGACCACAGCATGAATGGCGTAAAAAACTTGGCCCCACTTTTTGCGTGAATGTGCGCCATGAGTGCGCGCTGCGTCAGGGCGCGGCCCATATGTGCATCTTTTCGCTGTCTCCAATCAGCGATGAAGCGGGAGTCGATACCAAACTGTTGGTAGAGAGGAAGCTCTACCGAGGCCTCCTGGAGATAGTTCAAGAGGCTATCGATGGCGAAATTGAGCACGACCTCTGCTCTATCAAGGGCAGTGAAGATTGTCTGTATCGCTGACATTGGCACGTCGGAGTAGCCAAACTGATCCAAAAAGAAAATGGATCGGCCTTTCCGCTGAGTCTGTGTGATCTCTGCCATGATTGTCGGCAAGTGTTCGACAAACTTTCCTTCTAATACAGAGATCTGCGGGTCGTTCTCTTTGTATCCTCTCCCGCGCAGCTCCCTCTTCAGGGCGGCCACATGCTCGCGTTCGTCATCCACAAAGATAAAGCGTGCATTGATTTCCAGAGGCTTTGCCCGGCCTTCGTTCAGTCTCTTGGTTGCCTCTTCAACAGCATTGAGGAGAACAAGCGGGCTCCCGGCTCGTGTCTCGTTTCCATCGCAATATGCGCCGCCTCCACTGAATCCATCCACGAGAGTAATATTCAAACGATCTTGTGCTGGGTTACGAACCACTGTGTCGAAATAGACATCAAGATAGTTCTTGAGGACATCGAGCTTACGCTTGGTATGTTCCTCAATTCGCGGCAGATTGCCGTCGGGTCCCCAGATGAAGTTCGTCGCCATCTCGTTCCTAACTCGTCAGCTCTGCCATTATTTCTTTGGGAACGATCTGCCATGGAAAGCCGTTCCACTCAGCCCCCTCGAGAAGCCGTCCGCCAGACTTTGGACGGGCTCCCCCCCACTGCTTGAAAAAGAATGCAACGTCGTATTTTTCACATGCAAGGCGTAATTCTGTTGCCCATGACGGTTCCATCGGCCTCGCCTTTGGTCCACTTTCTCCCCCGACGATTGCCCAGGCAATGCCACTCAGATCGACGTTCCCGATCCTGCCGAGCAATGGCTCAAACGAAATAAATCGCGCTTCTGAGTTGATTTGGCGCAGGTGTTCGATTCGGCTCTTGTGTGCGCTGTCCTCGACGGACACGCCGAGCCAAATGTGTGAAGGGACTTTTTCTCCAGAGTACCTCTTCTTCACGTAGTTTCGCATCAGCGAGGAGCGTTTGGTAAGAACCTGATACACATGCCAATTGGCCCTCTCCATCGCGTCAAATACGGCGTCGATGTGACTGATCGGAATATCCTTGTGAAATAGATCGCTCATTGAATTGACAAAAATCATACGCGGCTTCTTCCAACGAGCCGGTTGGTCAAGTCGTGACGGCCAGAGACGCAGATCAAATCCTTGTTCGTAAGCATGCCCTTCTATACCACGCCACCGCTCCGCAAAGCGTTCCGCATAGCAGTTGTCGCAGCCCGGACCGATTTTTGTACAGCCGGTAACGGGATTCCACGTCGCGTCTGTCCACTCGATTTCAGATTTTTGTGCCATCCTTCTCAATCCTTTTTGACGGCCACTCTACGCCGGTTGGCACAAAGAGGGAACATCCAATCTGGGCACTGCGCGTCGTGCCGTATGTGCCAATAGTAAAGATCTCGGGCTTTCTACCAACCATTCACGCTCTCCCATCTAGCTTCAGCCAGTACCTCGTATGCCGTCGATCTCCGGTTCGGCTGAGCGCACCTTTCTCGACTAGATCCTGCAGATCGCGGGTTGCGGTTGCGCGTGAAGTTCCGGTGATTTTGAGATAGTTGTCGGCGCTGAGGCCGCCTTTGAAACCGCCAGGGCCTTCCTGAAACATTCGAGCGATGGCCTTGGCCTGGCGTTCGTTCAAGTGGTCTCTGTGACGATCGTAGAAGTGTGCCTTGCTGATGAAGAAGCCGACGCGGTCGAGTGTTGCCTGTTGGGCCTTCAAGACAACTTCTGCGAACCAGACGAGCCAATCGGTCACGTCGAGCGTTTTTTGATGCTGCTCGAGCTGATCGTAGTATCCCTTGCGCTCCTTCTCGATGGTGAAGGCGAGCGAGATGAGGGTCGGCTGGCCAATGTTCTGCGCCAGCGACTTTTCAACGAGGGCGCGACCCAAGCGGCCGTTGCCGTCTTCGAATGGGTGGATACTCTCGAAATAGAGGTGGCTTAGCCCTGCGCGCGTCAGCGCTGGAAGCGGCTCTGCTCCCCCCGGCCCGGTCTTGTTGAACCAATCCGCGTATCGCTCCATCTCAGGCATGACCCGCTCCGAGGGCGGCGCTTCGAAATGGATCGTGGGCCGGTCAAGGCGGCCGGAAACGATTTGCATCGCCTCGGCGTGTTGTCGGTAGGCCCCAATGGTTTCCAACCGACGGTCATGGGACAGGAGCATCCGATGCCAGCGGTACAGTGTCTCATGGGTTAGCGGCTCTGCAAAACTGGAATAGACGTCGACCATCATTTCCGCGACGCCCTGTTCGCGCGGTTTGGCAGGGTAGCTATCCGGATCGAGGCCCAGATGGCGGCGCAGCGAAGATTGCACACTGAGCCGATCGAGGATTTCACCCTCGATGGCGCTCGTCTGCATCGCTTCCTCGCTGAGAAGTTCGATGCGGAGTTGCTCGCGTTCCGGCTGGCTGACATGATGGACCGCGCCGAGGATTTTCCCGGACGACAGCAGAAACTTCTGCTCGAACGACTCCAGAGCGGAGGCATCATACCGGAAATCCGGCCAACCGGGCAGCGTCCAGTTCCAAGCCATGAGTTATAGACATCCTTTCTATAGCTCATATCTAGATCACTTATGATGCATAGAAGTCAACTCTATCGCTCAAAGGAACTGCTGAGCGGGTAGTGATGACTGTGGGCAGGATGGACAACAGGTTGACCGGGTTCACTCTACATGACCGAAGCTCTGGCCGACCTTCGGTATTCTGATGCGACGATCCAACTTGTCTGTCGTTCCTGCCCATTTCAAGATGCCGCCAATAGCCCGCGCCGACTAACCTGCCTTTGGTACGTCCACCTCAAACATCTCGACGACTACATCTGCGCAGGGACGATCAAACCAAGCTTTCTGAAGTTCTCCGTTGTTCCATTTGTAAAGGTAGCCGACGTGATCGCGGTCGTGCCGGTTGATGATCTTTCCAACTGCTTCTGCACACAGTTTTTTCGTTCGGGTCATTCATGCTCTCCAATGGTGACGAGGCGACACGGAGGACAAGTCTCTATTCGCCAGTGATATCTCAGCAGCCCTCGTGGGCTGCAATCGGTGATATGAGCGAGCACTCGCCACAGTTGCATCTTTGGCCTTGATGCCAAGTGCCGAGTCGTTAAATCACGGCCCAAGACGAAATCGGACGAAGCAGCTCGAAACACGACGCCGTATGACACTGACAAGGAACGGAAAATTTTTTCAGCCCCCACATGGTGGCAGCGAAGATTTCAAGGAACTCTTCGCACGAGTGGCCGCGGCCGGCGTCGGGCGCCCCGTGGACGAAGACGGTGTTCCGCAAGGGCCCTGGACACCCGACCTCCTTGCTGCGGCGATCTCACAGATCGACGCCAATCCAGCCGGCATCGAGTTGCGAACGGTCCAGCTCTGGTTTGAGAACAACGACAAGGGCATCAGCGCCAATAACATCCGCTGGCTCGCCCGGGTTTTGGGGTGCAACGATCCGGAAGCCGCAAGCGCTTGGCAAGCGGAGTTGAGTGCGGCCCAGTCGCGACTTGTCTCAAAGCGGCGCGCGGTGCGTCGCGCCGGGAGTGATTTACAGAACGAGGCAGACGATGATCATCAGTTGCTGGCGGTTCCGGAGCCAGCCGAGGGTGAGACAAGGAGACGTCGGTTCAGCCTCGCCCGGGTTTCCGAGGCGACATTCAGTAGCAAATCATTCTTGAATTTGCCCGCATTTGTTTTTGCCGGAGCCGTCGCGCTGCAGTTCGTCTCCTACTTTCTCGGCATTCACAGTGTCACCTATCTTGGTGAGGGTGGCGTCGAAAAGCAGGTGGGATTCCTGTGGGCCCCGAATTGGACTTTCGTCTTCATCCTGTTGATGCCGCTCTTTATGTCGCTCGTGGTCGATCAGATCGCGGTCTGGAAGAGCATGGGGCGCCCCAGGCTCCATTCCAACATTGGTGAAGCGGAACTGGCCGACGGTTGGATGCGCAAGGTCGAGGCTTCGTCCTATACCTTTGGGGCCGCTTTTCTCATTTGCATCGGCTTTGCTGGCGTCTTCCAGTGGATATATGTGCGTCTGATCCCGGTTTTGAACGGCGAGGGCAACTATGCAATAGACTGGGGATCACAGGCGTTTGTGCGCCCGGACGAAATTGGCATTATTCAACAAGTGGCGTTTTCCGGAGCCGCTTATCTCTACATGAGTGTGTGCTTCTACCTGTTCGCCGCGGGCCTGATATTGCTCACGACGTTGGTCGAAGACTTCGCGCAGTTGGAAGAGAGCTTGCATCGTCAGCTTGAGGTGAGCCGATCCCGTTCAGCGGAGGCAATTGGCTCGACCATCATGCGCGGAATTTTTCGGTGCACGGTCGCCGGGCTTCTCATCGCGATGTGCATGAAGCTGCAAAGCTTGTACGTTGTCGTGTCTGCCCCAAACATTTGGGCTTGGCTGGTTTCTGACATCGGGTCGGTCTCAACTCGACTTGGCCAGCCGGTCGATTGGGGCGAGTACAGTATGCCGACGCACTATACGAGCCTCCTGGTGGCTTTCCTGGTCTGCGTCGTCTTCACCTTTGGGGTCACGCGGATAGGTCTGAAAGGTCCTCTCGACATCCCGTTGCTTGGAATGACCACCGCAGTACTCTTCCTGATCCTGGTCTACCTCCTGATCGGCGCGATCACGGGGTTCACGGTCCTCCTTGGCATCGGAGTTCTCGTTGCCCTGTACGGCCTGTTTGATCCTGGATTCGGAACCTCAAAAAAGGCGCTGCGGGACGGTGGCTATGTACTATAAGTGGCTCGATCGATGGGATGAGCGCAGGACGCGGCGCCGGGATCACGACAAGACGGTGACCGGTTTGGAGCTCGACACCGACCTCGCATTTCCTGGGGCGAGAAGCTCTGGTGGAGCCGAAGAATTCTACCGTCTGGCTGAACAGGCGGTCACCGACTCGTCGTCGTTTTTCGGTCTGGACGATGCCTTGTCGCAAGCGAGCCGGGACGACCACTGGCTAAGTTTCCCGTCGAGCATTGTGACTGAGACCATTGAGAACAACACTGTGCGAGCCAAGCTAACAACCGCCGGGGCGTCCAAACATGCACTCGTGGTATTCCACCACTGGAACGCCACGTCGCGGAACCCACAACTCGCAAAGTTTTTTTCTTGGCGCGGTTTCGCAGTCTTTGAGATCGCGATGCCCTATCATCTGGAACGCGCGCGCCCCGGTTCGTCCCATGCCGACTATATGCTCTGCCCGAATCTCGGCCGAACCGTCCGCTCGATTAGACAGGCGGTGGTTGACGGACGCCAGCTCATCGGAATCTTGCGACGGGACGGATACGAGAAGATTTCTGTTCTCGGCATAAGCCTGGGTTCCTGGGTGGCGGGCTTGATTGCTGCCCACGAACCTGTGGTGAATAAAGCCTCCTTGTTTCTGACGGGCGGAAGCCTGGCGGACATGGTGTGGACGGGAAGTGCGACGCGACACATTCGCGCCAGCCTGGAAGACAGCATTGATCTGGCCCAATTGCGCCAAGCATGGGCACCTTTGGACCTTGAGAGTTACACCGAAAGACTCGCCCGGCCCGGGCTCGATCTCCAGATGGTTGTGGCTGGTCGGGACCGGGTCGTATTGCCGAACTTGTCAAAGCATCTGATTGAACGGATCGAACACGCGGGCGCTAAGCCAACGGTAAAGTGGGTGAATTGCGGACATTACTCGCTGTCCCTGCCTACCTATACACTGGGTGCGGGGATATCTGCGTCAAGATTCCTGAATGCCTGATGTCCTGCAGGCGCGCCCGGTGGCCGGCATCTGATCACGGTCACGCTTCATTCGGGCGCTTCGAGGTCTCCGGGGCGATGATTTCCTCCCGTTCGGCTTCGCCGGCTTCTCCGCTCCCATCTCTGGAACTCGCTGGCTCCGCGTTCCCATTGAGCTCGTCGAGGATCCTGTCGATCTCCGCCCAGATGCGCGGTTCCACCTGGCCGCGGATCAAGGCCCATTTGCTCAGGACGTCAAGAGGGTCGTGATCTCGGAGAAGGACGGCGAGGCTTGTCCTATCCACAGCCAGGGACGTGCGTGCCTGCCACTGCGTGTTTCGAGTGCGCCGCTCCTCCGCGACTGGCGCGAAGACCGGCGATAGTTGCCAGCCTTTGACTGCACGGCGCAGGGCGGCACGCACCACATGTGCTGGCTCAACACCACAAGTCTCTAGCGCAGCTTCCTGTCGTTCGAGTGCGTTGACTCTGATGTCGATCTTCCGGGTCGGGCTCAATGCGCGCGCCGATACGGGAGCTCTCAGGCTGGTATGCGGGTCAGAGCTTTCCGCGGTGACTTGGTGCGGCGCCACGGTACCTCCTGGCACAAGCTCTGGCTCGTGCCGATCAGCGTCAACGTCAGTGGCTGGGGTGCCTGTCTTTGTTGCTGTGACCTGTGCCTCATCTTCCTTCCCGGGAATCTCGCGGTCACCCTGTTGCAGGGTGGCGGCGTAGGCTGGGTCTGGCCTAGTGATGGTCGGGATCTTTTTGCGCAATCGCCTGTCCTCACGCCGCAAGAATGTTGTTGAGGATGTCCGTCGCCTCCTCGAGCGCCTCGACGACATGACGTACATGTGGACGCATCAGAGGGTTTGGATCAGATTGCTTTTCCAGCGCCAAGGCGTGGAGAAGCCCCTTCTGGTCCATCTCCTTGTAGGTGTTCCGCCTCATCATGACGGTCTCAATCACCGGAAAACGGGTGAGCGCTTCTTCAATCAGGGCGGCGTCAGCACGGGTCGTTTTCGGGTCGACCATGTTGAGGACGACGTGGTGGCGCGGAAGGCTGGAGGGGTCGTCAACGCGGGATTTCAGTTTCTCAAACCAATCAGCTGTCTGCGCTCCGACATCGAAATCAGACGTCGACAGCATGACGGGCGTCACGATGTGGTCCGCAAGCACCGCGATGCCGTCGGACCATTCGGCACCGACCCCTGCGGTATCGATAAAGATGAAGTCTGCCGTGCCTGCCATGTAGACCTGATCGATCTGATCCTCGACACCCGCCACGCTTTCGACGGTGGCCGAGCAGAGAAGCGGCGAACTCAGCCCACCGGCTTCCGCCCGAGCATGCCAGGCCCCGAGTACTCTCGTGCTGTCCGTGTCGATCAACATCACTCTGCGTCCGGCGGCGATCGCGGCGCTGATCAAGGCGCGCGAAAGCGTCGTTTTTCCACTGCCCCCTTTCCGGGCCATCGCTGCGATCACCACAAGATTTTCGTTCGGCATTCTGATCCTCCGCAAAAATAGTGAATCGCAACGATAATACCAAAATGTCGCTAAACGCATGAGGCGGAGGGGTCAAGCATAAGTCGGGATGCGACCCGCGTCTGGCATGCTGCGGACGGCGTTTGGCAATGACCGTGCGACGTCTGCCGTGGCGCCTTCAGCATTCGTCGCGGGGCACCACCCACCCTCCAAATGTCGGGATGCGCTTGGCGATGTGCTGCGGACGGAATGCAGGTGACGGATAGCGCGCTCCAGACGACGGGAGGCAGTCTCGCGTATGTCGTTCTGCGGGTGACGCGAGACGGTCAGCACGCGGCAAAACCCGTCTTGCGGGGTGCAAGAGACGGGGCGCGAAAGACGCGATGCGCGATGCGGAGACCGCATCGCGTGGTGCAATGAGCGCGAGGCGCGATCCATTTGACTAAGGACGGGAAATCGCCCCTGCAGGGCGATTTTCTACATTGAGTACAAGCCCTTATGGCCGACTCCACTTGCGTTGGGAGTCGGCGGACTTGTACGAAGTTGGCAAGAAATAGGAACGTTAACTTCAAAATGCCCCGTCGTCGTAGACTGTCAGAGATCGAGAAATCGACCATCGCCCAGGACCGCCGGAACGGCGCCTCCGCGGCGTCGTTGGCCGCCCATTACGATGTTAGCCTTAAGACGATCTACAACGTGGTGAACCACTGGGGTGAGCGTCAGACAGCGAATGGCAGCCGTTCGCGGGTTGTGGGGATCCGGGTCTCGGACGACGACCTGCGCCGGTTCGACGCGGCGCTGTCGCGGCGCGGGATTGCGCACCGCTCGGATGCCATGCGCCGCCTGATGCTGGCGGCCGAAGGTGTCTTCCTGCCCGACGACGAGATGTGTGACGAGTTGCGCAGCCTTGGCGCCGCGCTCAACCGGGTCGGCAACAACGTGAACCAGATCGCGCGACGTCTGAACGAGGCCAAGGTGCGGGGCGAGAGACTGTCCTACCCGGCCTCAAGTCACCGTGACGTCCGCGCCCTTGCAGGTCTGGTCTTCGATCTGGCCGACCAGGTCCAGGAGATGTCGCGTGCGCGGCGCAGCCTGCTGGACCTTGAGATCAGCTCTGCCCTGGCGGGCCTCGCCGAGAGGGATGAGAATGGCGCGGAGTGACCGGGTCCGTGGCATCGACCCGGCGCTATTTGACCGAGGCTGGAGCCGGGTTTCGGGATCCTGGCAGGGGCTTTCCAAGGGCGCGCAGATGGTTCGCGCCGCGCGCGGCTATTCGCCAGCGATCTTCAAGGCGATCTCGAAAGGGGGCTGCCACACCGGGGCGCAGCTACGGGCGCAGCTCACATATCTCACGACGAAGTCGACCCATATCCTCGACAGCCGCGGCACCCATGACGGGAAGAAGCAGCTCTCGGAAGCCGAGATCAACCGAGTGGCGCGGCGGTTCGAGAACCAGTGGAACGAGCGCTACAGCCCCAAGCTTGGCCATACGTCGCATCTGCTGATGGCATTCCCGGTTGGGACCAGGGGTGAAGAGGTGCGCGATATCACCCAGGCGGTCTGCGAGAAGTTCTTTCAAGGTGAGGGCTCGCAATTCGACTATATTGCTGCAATACACCAAGATCGCGCGCATCCACATGCGCATATCGTTCTGAACCGCCGCAGCAAGGATGGCGAAATGTTCTTTCTCGGGAAGGATCATCACTTCAACTACGACGCCTTTCGCGAGGCGATGGTCGAGGCAGCCCGGGTTCATGGGATCCGCCTTGAGGCGACGCGTCGTCTGGATCGCGGCGTCACGACCTACCGCGCCGAGATCGATGAAATCTACAAGGCCCGCGACGAAGGTCGTCCCCCAGTCGAGCGCCAGAGAACCGGTGCTGACTTGGCGGCCGCACTGGAAACCGTCCGGCACAACGCTTTGATCTATCGCGGGCTCGCGGCGGAGGCGTCCCGTTCGAATTTCGAAGACGTGTCCGAGGCGCTCGAGAGGGCCAGCACCATCCTTGCCAGTGGCGGTCAGATTCAATCTGACGGAGCCATCTACATGTCCCAAGACGAAGCAGCGTTCGACACGCTGATCGCCGAGTTTTCTCAGAACATTCGCCAGATCGAGGCGGCGATCGACAGGGCGCCGGCGGCCGAGAGGCCGGTGATCGAGCGCAAGCTGACCGACGTTCTGGCCTCGGTCGCGCATTTGAACCCGCTCGGGGATCGCTCCGCCGCCCTGGTCGATGCCCCATCCCGGGACGGCATCTATGCAAGGCCGAACTTAAGTGAAGAACACCTCGCGCGTCTTGACGATGGAGAGGTGGCACCAAAGCTGGCCGAGGCGTTGCAAGGCACGGGCATCGACGCCGGGGCTGTGGCCGCGCGCCTGCGGGAGGGGGCAGGCAATGCCGCATTGGAGCGCCAGTGGCTGGCACAGGATCTGCAGGGGATTGCCAAAGCGAGCGACCTCGATCTGGAGAAATCTGCGGACCGGGAAGAAGCGCTCGACCGGCTGGAAGCCGTGCATGTTCGGCTAGGCGATGTTTTGACCGATGTACGCGTCCTGCGCGCGCCAACCGAGGTCGACGAGGTGGATAACGCTGAGGCAGCGCTTGGTGAGCGGTTGACGACACCTGGGAGTGATCTCGCGCAAGATGGGTCCGACATCTTTGCCCCATCGGAGCGGCAGGCGTTCAGAGCGCTGGTGGCGCAGTTCCGCCGGACGGATTTCGATCATCCGTTCTCCGACGACCCGTCCGTCCGGCGGGCAGGTGCCGTGGAGGTGGAAGAGGCCCGCGCCGCGTTCGACGCCTACGCGCAGAGATCTCCGCAACATGCAGAACTGGCCTCAATGGCTTGGGGACAGCTGACCGACGGTCGAATGCCGCCGCAATATGCGGTATCGGAGCAGGACCGCACGCTGCATGCTGGCGACATGGACCTCGCCTTGCGGGATCCTTCGGATCATCTCGGCCCGATCACCGAAGAGCTCCGCACCCTCGCCCGCTATCGCACGGAGATGCCGGATGATGAATTCGGGCAGGCCGTCCAGGACGAAATCAACCACCTTCGTTCGCTCGGCGCGTCGCGTGCCTATATCAGCGAGCGCAGTTTCGAGATTGAGGACCAGGCGCGACAAGACTACGCCGCGCGCCGGTATCTGGAAGAGACCGCCCCAACCGTCATGGCCTTTGTGCGAAACGCCGACGTCGAGGGCCCGCTCTCCGAGTCAGAGCAGCGGGACATCGTCCGGCAGGTCAACGAAAGGCTAAGCCCCGACGCAATAGACGCACTGCGGGCCGGTAACGCGGACGTCCTGGACAAATTCACCGAGGATCCGCTGCGACAGCTGGAACTCGCCAAGACCTATCTTCAAAGCAGCGAGGTCACCGCGCATGGCCTGGCCATGGAGCGCGTTCTCGATGCTCTGGCCGAAGAGCAGATCGAGGCGCAGCGCGCGCGCCACGCCGCGGCACATGGTGAGAAGGGGATCACCCATGGATAAAGGCAAGATTGCCTTAGGAGTGTTGAGCCTCGTGCTGGTCGGTCTCGCCATGGGCTATGTCGTGGCGACCGGCTTTGTCATGTTCCGCTATGGGCTTTCTCCCCCGCGTTTCGACGTCACCCTGCTTGCCCGCGAATATCGGGGTCTGTCTCAGTCCGCACCAATAGACTTCCTCTGGGTGAACCTCATCCTTGGCGGCTTCGGTCTGGCATCGCTGATGCTGAGCGTCACGCTCCTGGGGGATGCATTGACCCGCTTCGGGACGACGCATTGGCAGACCCGCGGTGAGATGAAGAGGAACGGTTTCTTTGCCAGGCCCGGTGGCGGCTTCCTTTTGGGCAAGCTCGGCTCCCCGAAATCCAAGCGCCCGTTCCTAGTCTCAAAAACCTTCCCCCACGCGCTGATCGTGGCGCCTACAGGCCGGGGCAAGGGCGTGGGGTTCGTGATCCCGAACCTGCTGACCTACAAGGGCTCCGCCGTGGTGCTGGACGTGAAAGGCGAGAACTTCCGCGAGACCTCGCGCTTCCGCGCCAGCATGGGGGACAAGGTTTTCCGCTTCGCGCCGACCGACTGGGACCGACCGACACATCGCTATAATCCGCTGGCGCGCATTGCTGCCATGACCAACCCCGACCGGCAGCAGATGGAGTTGAAACTCACCGCGAAGCTCTTCCTGCAGACCGACAATGAAAAGCTGAGCGGGCTTTTGGCCGGGGGTATCGACCTCTTCGTGGCGGCCGGCCTTCTGGCCTTCGAGCGCGGCATGCCGACCATCGGCGAGATCTATCGCATCACAGCCTCGGGGGGCGACAAGCAGAAGGAATATCTGAAGCGCGCGAGGGAGGTGAAGAACACCTCGGCCAAGCTGATCTTCGAGCGCATGGCCTCAACCAACAATGACACCCTCACGTCCTACCTCTCCCTCCTGATGACATCGGGTCTCGACACCTGGGACAACCGCGCGATCGACGCGGCCACCGCGACCTCTGACTTCTCATTCCGGGATATCCGCCGCCGCCCACATGCGATCTATCTTGTGGTCGAATCCGAGATGATCCGCCCGCTTGCCCCGCTGATCCGCCTCTTCTTTTCGGACCTGATTGCCTCGCTGCAAGCACAGGAACCCGGCGATGACGAGCCCTGGCCGGTGATGATCATGCTCGACGAGTTTGACCGGCTCGGGAAAATGCCAATCGTCGCCGAGAGCATCAAGACGCTGCGTTCCTTCGGCGGGAACCTCGCCATCGTGACCCAGACCATCCCCGCGCTGGACGAGATCTATGGTGAAAACACCCGCAGGTCGCTGCAGGGTGGCGCCGGGGTAAAGCTCTACCTCACCCCGTCCGAGCAGAAGACCATCGAGGAATTGAGCCAGGCTGTCGGCAAGACCACCAAGCGTGTGGTGACCCGCTCCCGTGCTGTTGGACGCAATCCATTCGAAGGACGCAGCGTCTCGGAGAGGACAGAAGATACCCCGCTCCTGACCGAGGATGAGGCCCGACGCATGGACCTCGACGAGGTCATCCTCGTAATCGACGCGCAGATGCCGATCCGGGCAAGAAGGGTGAAGTATTTCGAGGACCCGGCGCTCAAGGTGCTGCACGCGGGCCAGTCGGGGAGTTTCCCGTATCCGGACGAGGACGGTCTGCGGCGGGATCGGCAGATGTCCGAGACTCGGGAAACGGTGGAGAGGTTGAAGCAAGAACTGCAGGAAGTGCGGGCGGCTGCGGGACCGCGGGAAGTCGGCCATAATGTGCCTAACGCATCGAAAACTGACCATTTCAGCGCAGCGAAGGCCCGCGGCCGCGCGGCTCGTGCTGCTGCAAGCGGAGGTGGCCAAGGTCAACTGGCGCTGAATTTTGAAGGATTGGGGATCACGAGCGCGGACCGAACGATGCTGGCTTCGGCAGTTCAGACGACAAGGGCGATCATCGCCGAACACCGTTGAATTCTCTACAGCGGACCTTCGCGCAAGGCGCGGCGAATGACGGTTCCGAGCCCTAGGACGTGATGCTGCGAGCTACCCCAATGGCAGCTTTGCGAGTTCCTACCGCTTGCTAGACCAAACCATTGCTGTCTCGTAGCCAGCGGATTCCAGCATCTCGATCTTGGACTTCCATCCTGCCGGACAGACGACAAAGGCCGCTCCCATACCGCGGTTGGCGAACGCCGCCTCGGCCGCGCGCAAAAGCGCATGGGAATCCTCACTACCTAGGTCAAGCGCCACCGGGTTGGCAAGCTCGGGGTGGTAGTAGTCATCAATCACACCCGTCCCGGTTATGTCGTGGGCCGGAGGAAAATGCAGTCGTGAGGCGGGCTGTGCGATGATGTAGCCCTGCAGGTCCTCGGACGGGCCCAGAACCATCATGTCCCGATCTCGGAGCGATAGACTCCGCGTCATCCATGCTGAAAACCGTGGATCCGCTTCGGGATGGCTTTTCCAGAACGGGTCGATGTCAAAAAGAACCTGCCGGTTCTCGGCGCTGCGTGCAACGATACCCGGAACATCTTCTTCCGTCGCTGGGCGAACACCGGCGGGCATTCCCTGATCGCCAAGGTCACTGCGTGACAGATAAAGCGTGAGAGGTTCATACCCGCTTGCCTCGAACGCGGTTCGCCAGACTTCGCCTGCAACGTAGGAGGAAAGTTTGATCCGGGCACCGGCTTGGTGAAGTGCTTCCTCGGCGGCAGCCAGCAAGCCCTCTACAGTGCCGCTTGGTGCTCCGGGTAAAACGAAGGAGTCCGGCAGGATCAGCCCCGGCTCGCCGAACTGGCCTGCATATATCGGGGGCACTGGTAGCAGCATCGCATGAATGACACCCGTGATCTGACCACCATCTTCCGCGACATGCCAAAACTGTTGAAAGGGTTGCCCATCAGCAGTCAGCGCAAATGTCAGCGCCTTTTCGATCAGCGCGGGTGCGTCATCCGCCACCTTCCAGAGGATGGTATCCTCTGCATTGCGTTCTTGCGCATCCAGCACAAGAAGCTCGACCAAGCGTGGGATGTCGCCGGTTGTCGCTGGTCGGATCGTCTGGGTCATCGCTCGGTCTCTTGTAGCTATTCTTGAGTACTGCTTCCCTGCTTGTATTGACCGCCTGAACCAAATTGACAAAGCAGGATGATTCCGTCAGCGTTTAGAAAATCTATCGCCTTTGAGGCATCGAATGAAGAACGTAAATCTGAACGCGCTCCGGGTCTTCTCTGTCGTCGCGTCGCATGGAAATCTGCAACGCGCGGCTGAAGAGCTGAATCTCTCGCGTGGCGCAGTCTCTCAGCGGATCAAGCAGCTCGAAATCGAGCTGGGGGTGGTTCTTCTCGTGCGGGGTGCAAGGGGCGTTTCGCTAACACGTGAGGGCGAGCGCTGCCACTCAGCCATGCAAAAAGCTTTGGCGATCCTCGACACTGCGTTGGTGAGCGTCGGCGAGGTCGGTGATCGCGTCACGCTACACCTTGGTTCGTCCACCGCAACAAAGTGGTTGATGCCTCGGATGGGCGCTTTTGCGACCAAGTTTCCCACCGTTTCCTTGACCACACAGGTTCACGAGCAGATTCTGGCGCGCAGTCTGGGCCGGAACGAGATCGCGATCTGGCCCGGCAAAGCGCATGATACGAATGCAGCCCACGAAACGCGTCGCTTGACCGATATCCGCCTTGTTGCCGTGTGCAGCTCTGATTTCCTGCGACAGGATTGGCCAATGGGGCTGGAGACGTTGCTGACGCTGCCGCTTCTTCAAGACGCGCACCGGCGGTGGGAAAAGCTGATCACGGCAACCGGGCATGGAGACACACACAAGCTGCTCAACTTCGACCGATCTGCCTTGGCTCTCGACGCTGCTATTGGTGGTCACGGTGTTGCCATCGCGCCGACGTACATGGTGGAGAATGATCTCTGGTCAAAGAAACTGGTGGAGATTTGGGTCGATCCCGAGCCCTCAGATGACGGGCTCTATATCTCATGGGCAAAAGATCATTTGGGCCAGACGCGCATCAAGCGGATCGTTGATTGGATCTCTTCGGAGTTCGAGAAAAGCCGACCTTCGATGTGGGATGACGACTGACCGCCTCGTCCCGCATTGTGTGAGTTCATGCACAGTGCGGCGAAAGGCTGCTTTCTCCTTTCTACTCTCGCAAACGTCTTGCCCGTTCCGCCATTCTGACCATCTGCGCGCTTGCCGTTGCCGCAGCGCTCCGCACAGCGGCAGGCGTCTGAACCGCACCTCGCCCAAGCACCTCTCCAGTGGTCAATGCACCGATCCGCGACCTGCCCTTGACACCGGCGGTGTTGAAAAGCCCGCGCATGATCCCGCTCGATCCGGCGAATACGGCGGGCGCTGCCGCCACCATCAGGTTGCCCGAGATCCCCCGCACAATCAGGGGCGTTGCCGCAACGAAGCCCTTGGCCAGGAACACCATCACGAAGAACGGCACCAGCGAGCCGATGTTTGTGGCTGAGTTCGGGTCGCCGAGCTGGGCCAGCAGCGAATTGGCCATGCCGACCACGGTCGAGAACATGGCGGCGATGACGATGGGGTAGAAGGCATAGCTGATCGTGGTTGAGACCCATCTGTGGAAGAAATCCTTGGTCGCGTCAAAGAGCGACAGTGCGATCATGATCGGAGCGAGGCCAAGCATGAGTGTCAGCATCATCTTGGCGAAGATGAGTACGATGCCGGTCATGAAGCCGAGAAGGCTGAGGAGCACCAGGCCAATGCCGCCGAGGATCGCTCCGGTCATCCAGTTGAGGTTGTTGCCGATAGCGTTAAGGTATTGGCTGAACTCTGTAATCAGTCGGTCGAATTCGGCTGCGAAATAGGTAGCGCCCGCCCCGCCGCCTCCGACTGATGAAATCAGTGCGCCCGCCACATAGTCGAGCCCACCAATGACTGCATTTGCGACAGCGTTGAAGTTGGCCCAGTTGAAAGCGAAGATCCCAATCAGCATCAGCTTGATCAGGTACCAGAAGAAACTTGCCCCATCCATGCTGCGGAACTGGAATGCCATGTTGATGCAGACGCCGATCAGCGAAAGCGTGACCATCAGCAGGACGATCGTGCCGGTATTGCTCGCCACGGCTCCGAACTGGGACTCGGCCGCATCGGCGAGGAAGCCGTCGGCGGTTCCAACCATCCAGCTGACGATGCTCATTACCAGTTGCCTTGCGCTTCGCAGATATCCTGGACGGCGCGGGCGATCTGGTTCTGTTCGTTGCGGAGGGCCAATTGGGCTTGAGTGTGCTCCGCTTGGGTGTTGCTCGCGAACTGTTCCTCGTACTCGGTCGAAGCGGCATCCCAAGACGGGAAGCGCACATCACAGCCGCAATCGCCACTTTCGTTGATCGTCTCCCATGACCGCAACTCGTAGAGACGCATCAACGTCAGCGCCTTGTAGGCTTCCCGCGGATTGATTTCGTCCATCCAGGTCGGGCGCGCCGGACGATCGTTGCAAATCCGGTACTTTTGAGGCGACATATCGACTGTGAGATCGTTTGAAACCTGAGGCGAAGTCTGCGCCACAAGGGGGCCCGCCAAGGCGGCAAGCATGAGTGCGAGAATTGGTTTTCGCATCTGGGGGTTCCTTTTTTACTCAGCGGCAACGGAGGGGCTCTTGTTGCCTCTGCCGTCGACCGTGTCGAGGTTCAAATCTGTGGTTTGGCCCGGGAGAAAGAACTCGGTGATTCCGCGCGCGCCTTCATGGCGGCCTGCCTGAATGATCACGTCGATCGAGCCCTCAATATAATCGATCATGTCTGCATAGGTCATCGGCACATCGGTTTTCAGGGCGGCGATGGCGAGGCGGCGAACAGCAAGTTGTGGGGTCTCGGCATGCAGCGTAGTCAGCGATCCACCGTGGCCGGTATTGATTGCCTCGAGAAACGTCATCGCCTCGCGCCCGCGGACTTCGCCTAGGACGATCCGGTCAGGTCGCATGCGAAGCGTTGAGGCCAAGAGCACATCGGCACTGCGGGCATCCGTGTCCCGGTCCGCGATCAACGTCACGGCATTGGGCTGCTCGGGGCGCAGCTCGGCCGCCTCCTCGATGGTGATGATCCGCTCTTCGGGCGGGATCAGCGAAAGGATCTTGCGCGCCGCAACCGTCTTGCCGGTCGATGTACCGCCCGAAACGATCATGTTGAGCTTGTTCTCGACGCAGAAGCGCAGCGCGGCGTCGATGTCGCCGGAGGCAACCACATCGCGCAGCGCGGCGTTTCGTTCGCGCCGCAGACCTTCGAGGCTGCGCTCCTTTCCATAGAGGAAGCCGAGCCGGATTGCCTCCAGCGGCAGGGAGGAGAAGAAGCGCAACGATATTGAAAACCCGCCCTCGACTGCCGGCGGCTGGATCACCTGCGCGCGGATCGGGCGATCTCGATATAGGATCGAGACCGAGACAATGGGCTTCTTCGTGCTGAGCGTCGTCGAGGCGGCCGAGGCGATCTGGTTGCCGAGGTCCTTGATCTCGGTCTGGCTCAGCGGGCTGCCGACACCTCGCATGAAGTGATCGCCCTGGAATTCGCCCCAGACTTGTCCGTCAGGATTGATGCAGATCTCGATCGTGTCGTCGCGCAGGACCTCGGGGCCGAAACGGTCGAGCGACGCTTCCAGATAACTTGCAGCCATGTCAGAAAATCTCGAGGTCACGATCGACCATGACCGTGATCCGTGTACCCTGATCGACATGTATCACTGGCCGGATCGCCAGATAGTCCTGCATCACGCTTTGCGTGCTATCGCGCAGATCCGTGCCGACATCGCTCGCAACATCGGCCGCCGCCTCGCTGTCGATTTGACCCGCCGCAGCCGCAGGCAAGGCGCCGATCAAGGAGATCAGCGCGGCGGAGCCGAAGCGTTGCGCGAAACGGGTGTCGACAGACCCGGTGGTGCCAGTACGGCCAAGTTCGTCTCCACCGAAGGCGCTGATCTGCACGGTCTGATTATCGGGCAAGATGATCCGGTCCCATGCCACCATGACGCGCGATTGGGCAAGTGCGACATCGGAGCGGTAGCGCCCGATCAGCCGCGCGCCGCGCGGGATCAGGATACGCGTTCCATCGAAAGAATGGACGTCTTCCGAGACGATGGCGCGGATCGCGCCGGGCAGTGTGCTGTCGAGGGCCGTCTCTGTCACAGCCTGAATCATGGTGCCCTGAACAACCGTGTTCGATGGGTTCGCGATCACTTCGGCACGTGTCACCTGCGCAGGTTGTGCGCCCGAACGAACAAAGGCTTCATCTGCATTCAAACGTGCGGCTTCCAGCGTGTTCTCCCTATCCGCACCCGCGCCCATCCCGGAGAACGCGATCATAGGAGACGCGATACGCTCTGCGCGGGCCTCAGCTTCGGCTGCGCGCCGCCTTTCGAGTTCGGCCAGCCGCAATTCTTCTTCACTTGGTCCCAATGAGGTCGGCTCTGGTGGTGCAAGCCGTGCAAGTTCCAAGTCCATGCGGAGCTGATCCAATTCGCGGTCCCGCTCGGTCAGCTGCCGCTCGAGGGCACGCTGAGCCTCGGCGGATGCTTCCTGTAAGGTGGCAATTTGCGCCGTCAGGTCCGCAATCGCCTGCTCCGCCCCGCTATCCGCGGCCTCGGCCGGTCTTGCGCGCAGTTCCTCGAGTTCCGCTCTCAATGTCGCAAGACTTTCCATCAGCGCGAGTTCCGACTCGCTCGGACCTGTGTCCGCAGGCGGGGCTTGGCTGGGCTCCGGGGCAGAAATCGGCGCCAGATCTCCGAATCCGGGGCCGCTGCTCTGGAACTCCTCCGGCGCGGCGGTCGCCATTGGCGCTTCTGCCGACGGCTGCAGGGCGGCCCACGCCAGACCGCCTGCTGCCGCGATGCCGACGACCCCAAGGATCGCGGCAAGCGGCGCAGGCCGCTTGTTGGCCTTCGCTTTGCCTGTCGAGCCTTCGAGAGCCGCGAGGCGCGCGGCGAGGTCTTCCGTACCTGCGGTCATGATGTGGCCTGTCCTGCGTCCTGGACGCAAATCACCTCTTCGCCAAGGCGAAGGACCCATTGTCGGTTGACGCCGGACACGCGGATGACGCCGTCACTCAAGGCCTGGCTGTTCACCGCGCGTTCCCTGCCGTTCGAATATCGGAAGATGGCGGGCACCGGCGCATTCCGTGCGAACCGGAAATACGTGAAGGTACCATCATCCCAGATGGCCGTCGGCGTGAACTCTTCTCGGGCACTGACCGCATAGTTCGCGTTCGGCGCATCGGCCGCAACCGCCCTGGTGGGTTGCACGCGGTTTTCAGGATAGCGGAACTGCACGACATAATGCGGCGTCTCCCGGGCTTCGACGACATGGAAGTAGTAGGAGCGGCGGTTGGTGTAGACGGTGATGTTGGTGGCGACGCCAGATGCTGTCGGCTTGATGGCGAAGGCACGGCCACCCGGGACACCGTCGAATTGAAACCCGACCGTATCGCCGGCGATGATCGAGCGGATAGTGTCACCCTCACCGAATTCGACTGTGGTGACGCGGGTCAGAGTCGTGACGACACGGTAAACCTGGCCTTCAGTCCAGGTCGCGACGCGCACGCGATTGTCATGAGAGCCTGGACGGGGCGTAGTTTCGGCCAAAGCAGTCGTTCCCGCGAACGCGAGAATACTGGCGGCCAGCAGCGCAGAGATTGGAGTGCGAGTCATTCGGAACGGTCCGATCGGATGGCATATTGGGTAACGGTGAAACCGAAAGGGTTTTGCCAAACGTCGTCGATCGCGCGGGTCCGCTCGGGCCGGAATTCGAACATCAACGTGGCAGTGAACGATCCATCCTGTACCCCTTGCGGGCTTGTCAGGCGCTTTCTGAGCCGCACCTGGGCGCGGTTATCGCCAATAAGGGTGATCGATGCGATCTCGACAGCCATCTCGGCCGCAGCCCCGTAACGCGTCGGCGGATAGTTCTCCTGACCCGATGTCCACATCGCGCGCATGCTGGCCTCGGCCGACCCGGAAGACTGTGCCAGGACACGGCGGACACGAAGATCGTTGTCGAGCTGGTTGTAGGTTTCGCGGTCGAGAATGTAGCGGTAGATTTGCGCTTCGATCACGGCAGGGCGTTCGGCGAGCGACACGGTTTCAACCGTGGCATTGGGAAGCGCCAGCCCGGTCGCGGGATCGTAGGGGACAACCATGGGAGGCGGCGTCTCGACCATCAGCGCGACAGCCGCAGCTGTCAAACAGCCGAATACACCAAAGCCTGCTCCAGAAATCCCGATCATCCGCCAAAGCTGTTCCCGGCGCAGGGCACCGTAGACAAGTTCCTCTTCCACGAGTTCGCGCGCAGTCATCACCCCTGCCCTACTCATGGCTCAAGGTCCGGCAGGGTGAAGTCCATGTACCGGCGCTCTTCGGCAACGGTGGCAGCATCGACCACGCCAGCATTTCCCGCGCCAAGGGTCTGGATTGCTTCCAACTCCCACATGCGTGTCATGGCGATGGCGAGCTCTGCTGTAACGCGGGTATTGTGGTCCATGGAGGCTTTCAGATCCTCCATGTCCGGGATCATCTCGA
The DNA here is from genome assembly GCF_015220045.1 of Marivivens aquimaris. Taxonomy (NCBI): domain Bacteria; kingdom Pseudomonadati; phylum Pseudomonadota; class Alphaproteobacteria; order Rhodobacterales; family Paracoccaceae; genus Marivivens; species Marivivens aquimaris. The sequence continues at coordinate 94,367 of NZ_JADBGB010000005.1, forward strand.
CCAGACGTTCAACCCGCTCGAGGGACTGTTCGGCCTCGGCATGACTGTTCTGGGCAGCTGCGGACATGACGGCCCCTGTGGTTGCGCGGGTGGCCACGCCTTCCGCCCCTGGACTGCCGCTGGTGGCAATCTCGCGCAGGGAATCTTCGTCAAAACCGGCACTTGCCAGCGCCGCTTCCATCTGGGTGCGCATTGGGCCTGCATTAGGGCCGATGAGGCTGCTCCAGTCGCCCGCCTGGATGCCCCGGATCAGACCGGGAATATCTTCAAAATTCGCCTCGAGCAGGTTGTCCAGATCCCCGCCCATCGCAAGGCCGAGGATGCTGCGCGGTCCGGTGAGTGAGGCATACATCTCGTTCAGCTGATCGAGCTGACTTTGCAGCATGTCCAGTTGCTCCAACGCATTGTCCAGAAGATCGGTCTGGATCCCGAAATCCTGCAGCATCTGTTGAAGCTGGCGGATTTCCTGAGCAATGTTCTGGGTGTCCACCGTGGGCACACCCTGTGCCGCGACAGGTCCGGTGACATTGAGGGCAAGCGCGAGAGCGATGCTACCGGCGAAAAGGGAACGGGGCAGGCGCAGGTTCAACGCAAATCCTCCTGACTGAAATCCATGTATTGCCGCTCGACAGCTTGCGCTGCCGCCAAGGCGATCTGCTCGGCGCTGAGTGGCTCGGTTCGGGCGGCCTTGATCCGGGTCCGGATTGCGACCAGCCGGGCCAGTTCGGCCCGGGCATAGGTGTTGAGCGCGATGGCCTCGTGGAGATCCTCGGTCTCACCGATGCGGGTGATGATGTCCTGAACCCGCAGGGCGGCGGCACGGACCGAAACCAGCGAATAGTCACCATAGACCCCTGCGCCGTGGGCCGAGAGGCTGAAACTCGCGTTGGCGAGGAGCACAGGGTCGATGGTGCCGAGCGCGTCGATGCCGCCCACAGCCGCGAGGTAGCTGTTGTACTGCTGCGGGATCACCACGACATAATGCTGGGTTTCCGCGAAGGGTGGCACACCGCCATAATCCTGCACATTGCCCGGCCCGGCGTTATAGGCGGCGAGCGCATGGATAATGTTGCCATCGAACATGTTCAGCATTTGTGCGAGGTATCGCGCACCGCCGGTGACCTGCAGATAGGGATCGTCGTAATAGGCCGGGTAGATCCCGAGATCGCCCGCGGTACCGGGCATGATCTGGGTAAGTCCGAAGGCACCCACGGGTGAGCGTGCCCCGATCTGGAAACGGCTTTCCTGCCAGATCAGCGCCTGCAAGAGACAGCGCCATTGCACGAGCGAAAGACCTGCGCGGCCGACCCCGGACAGACTGTGAGTGTCGCGTGCTGCGCGGATGATCAGCTCCTCGATCCCCTCCCGGGCATCGCCGAACATCCGCGCTGCCGCTGGATTGGTGTCCTCGGGCGCATAGAGACTGGCGGCCGCGCTTTCGACGTCGTCTACCGCCCCCTGCCCCGCCTCGAGCCCGGCCACGGTTCCGGCCACGTCTCCAGCACCAAGCGACATGGCATCCATCAGCCCTTCGAGGGAGGCGAGTTGCTGGCGCTCGATTTCGGCCAGTTCCTCCTCGCGGCTTAGCCGGTCCTGCTGCAGTGCCAGGTCCCGATCGGTCTGCTCAAGGATGGCCTGCCGCTCTGCGAATAGGCGCAGATCGAAGGTCGGCACGCCTTGGGCGACCGCTGGCCCCGCCGTGGGACCTGCCAGCGCAAGGCCGATCATCGAGAGAGGAAGCCAGGTCCGCATTGGCTCAGCCGCCCGCCCCCAAGAGGGCGAAATCGCAGGCCGTGTCGCGGCGCGTAACCTCCGCCCCCATGGTCGAGATCGTGGCGGTGGCGGTTCCTGCCTGCGCAGGAGCCTCGCGAAAATTGAAGCAGTTGGCTTGCGGGGGGTTATGCTGCGCACAGGCTGTCAGGGTCAGGCCGAGCCCGAGCAGCACGACGCTGCGAATGATGGTACGGGTCATGTCACTCTCCAGAAATCAGGACGTTCGCGATAATCGGCGCCGACAAGCGCTTCGCCCTTCTCCATTCCGCCAAGGATGGTCACGAGCGGGCCGAGCGCGCTGAGATCGGCATCGATCACGACGGAACCACGGTCGTCGCGTACAAGCGCGAGCCGCGAGGCCGAGCCGACGCCCAGAAGCACGTCGAGCTCTTTCTCGGTCAGGCCGAGCATCGCGTAGTCAGCGGCGGAAGCACGAATGTTGGGCAAGAGCACCTGCGTCGGCACCGCTTCCACGATGGTCTTGCCGGTGCGCGTGCGCTCGAGCTGGCTGGCATATTGCGTCATCATCACGACGACGGCGTTCTGCTTGCGGGCGGTCACCAGCCAGTTGCTGAGTCGCTCCGCGAAGTAGGCGTTGTCGAGGGCTTTCCATGCCTCGTCGATGACGATGATGGTGGGCTTGCGGTCCTCGATCACCCGCTCGACCCGACGGAAGAGGTAGGACAGGACCGCCATGCGTTCCCGCTCGCTCTCGGAATCGAGGATGCCGGTGAGGTCAAAGCCCGCGACGTCTCCATCGATGCTGAAACTGTCCTCGGCATTGGCCCCGAAGATCCAGCCATAGCGGCCCTCGGCCGTCCATTCCTGCATACGCTCGAAGAGATCGCCCTCGTCATCGGTCGAGACCAGCAGCGAGGCGAAATCTGACCAGTTCCGCAGGCCCGCATGTCCTGCGCTGGCGTTCTGGCGCACGACTTCCTGCAGTCGGTTGGTCTGAACCGGGGTTAGCGGTCGATCGCGCCGCTCCAAGAGGCTCGCGAGCCAATCAGCAAGCCATGCCTGGCCCCGCATGTCGATCTCGGTCTGGAGCGGATTGAGGCCCGTGGGGCGCCCCGCCCGCACGGTCGAATAGCTGCCGCCGAGCGCGCGGACGGCCATCTCCATCCCCGCGCGATAGTCGAATACGAAGACCCGCGCACCTGCCCGCCGTGCCATGGTCATCAGGAAAGCCGCCAGGACGGATTTGCCGGAGCCGGGACGGCCGAGGATCAGCGTGTGGCCACCTGTTGGCTCACGATCCGGTGCGCCCTGTTCGTGGAAGTTGAAGCGGAAGCCACTGCGCTCTGGCGTCGGGAAAAGCGTGATCGGCACGCCCCAGGGCACTTCCCGACCAGTCTTGCCGAGCGGGGTGCGGTGGAAAGTGGCGAGATCGGCGAAGTTGTGGTTCGTGATTGCGGCCTTTCGGCTGCGCGCCCCGGTGTTCCCGGGATGCTGCGCCATGAAATGCGCCCGCCCCCCGAAGGCTTCCGAGATCAGGTTGATGCCGGAGGTGGCCGAGATATTGCGGATCTCGGCCGCGATGTCGTCGAGTGCCGCTTGGGTCCGCGCATAGACCGCCACCGTCATATGATGTTCGCCGAAGATCAGGCGTTTCGATTCCAGATCGTCCTGCGCGAGTTCCAGTTCCTGGGCGAGACTAACGGCTCCGTCATTGGCGGCCTGCATTAGCCGCAGCTGCCGCTTGATCCGGCCCGCCATGATGTTGGCGTTGATCGGCACAAAGGAGTGCGTGACTACCATGTCGACGGGCAGATTCAACTCGTCGAGCATCAGGCTATCGGTCTTGGCGGGGTAGTTCTTCACCGCAAAGAGCGCACCGAGCTTGTCGCCGACGGCACCATCGGACAGCGCAATGGTCGGGCCGCGGAAGGTGACCCGGGTATTGGCCACGTCCTCGGCGATCACACCGAGGCGCGACCGGGGGAAGAGCGGGTGCTCCTCGCCTGTGTTGAGTGAACCGAGGAAGCCCAGAAGCTCGCCGGTGCTTGCGGCCAGCAGGCGGGGCTTCAGCTCATCGAAGGACGACAGCAGAAAACCCACAACCTCGTCGAGCTTGCGCAAGCGGCGGGTGGTGTCCGCCGCATGCCGGGCGCGCGACGCGCCCAAGCCGAAGGGCAGACGGCTGCTCGCCTCGGGGCGCTTCAGCACGGTCAGGGTCAGCGTCTTGTCGCGCAAGCCAGCGCGGCCGAGATGCGCGTGCCATCGTTTGTCGACGGCGGCAGCAAACCCCTCGCCCGGTATGGGCGGCAGGGTCACATCGACCGCTTTCGAGACCTTGTGCAGGTAGAATGAGAACTCGGTCCCGACCTGCGCCACGATGCCAGCCAGCAACCCTCCGATCCGGTCGAGATGCCCGTCCTCGCTCGTGGTGCTGTTCACCCCCTCGAGCCTGATGCACTGCATCAGCTCGTTGCCGCGTGTCCGGATCGTCCGGTCGGTCACGAGGCTCACGTAGGGCAGCATCGACGAGAGCCGCTTCTCGCCCTTGACCCATGCGGGCAGCGCAGTCAGCGGATCGAGCGCCTCTGCGACGTCATTGGTAAGTCCATCACGGGGCATAGCTGTCGCCTCCGTGCAGCTTGCGGTTCGTCGTGGGCGGGGTTTCCTGCAAGGTGATCACCAGGACATCGAGGAAGTTCGGATCCCAGTCCGCGGCCTTCCAGAGCGCCGGCCAGGCCAGCCCCGCGAAGACGGCCACCACCCAGCTCTGCACCCAGAGGAACAGAAGCGTCGAACCGAAGAGCCAGACCATGGCGTACATGATCGGCAGGCCCATCAGCTTGGGTGGCCTGAGAAGACCGATGAATACGCGGGACTGGTCAGCCATGGATGGAGCTCAGGTGGTCCAGATGGCGGCGACGATGGTGGGTGCTGCGGCGATGCCCGCGATTGCAACCACGACCCAAAGCGCCTGACGAAAGTCGAGGATGCCAAAGAGCCAAGAAAGGAACACCCCGATCAGTGCGAGCGTGCCAATCACGATCCCCAAGGGACCGGTGATCGCATCGACAATGCCTTGAAGCAGGGTCTGTACCGGCGAGAGGTCGATGCTCTGTGCAAGCGCTGGACCTGCCAGCACGATAAGGGCCATCGCGCCGAGCGCGACGATCGAAGGTCTCGATGTCATGAAAGATCTCCTCTGAGCCGCTCAAACACGGCAGTCACACGGGCCACATGCCCTTGGGTTTCTCGAAAAGGGGGGATGCCGCCGTGGCGTGTGACCGCCTCAGGGCCAGCGTTGTACGCCGCAAGGGCCAGAGAGCCCTCGCCGAACTGGTCGAGCATCATCAGCAAGTAGCGGGCTGATCCGTCGAGGTTCTGCGCAATGTCATGTGGGTCCACGCCGAGGTCGCGGGCGGTGTCCGGCATAAGCTGGCCAAGGCCTATGGCACCGACAGGGCTACGTGCAGCCGGATTGTATGCGCTCTCGACTTGCCCGGTAAAGGAGCGCCCAATCAGTGACTGAAAGCCCTGCGCGACGCAGCGCACCATGCCCGGCATACCGCAAAGCCGTGGTCTCGATCGCATGGAGGATTTCTGGGGTGGCGCGGGCGGCGGATCGAGCCGGGATCGCTGTCTCGCTCGTTGCGTCAGGAACGCGAGGTTCTGCGAAGAGAAAAAGGCGCCCGTTTGTCTCTTGAGAAGTGGAAATCAATTGGCCGTCTGGGCCAACCGAAAAGATGAAACCGTCGGAGGGGGCCGGGGGCGCGGAACAAACGCCTGTACCCAAAGCAACGACGAGTGCAGTCGCGCGGTCAGCTGCCTTTGACCGGAGGCGCGGCGTGGCGCTCGCGGCCACCTTCTTCAAGTGGGATGCTAGCGGTCGTACAGCCCATGTCGGCCAGGAAACTGACAAGGCCAACGATGGTTTTGAAGTCGCGGAGCTTGAGGACGCTTCGGCTGGTGACGAGCATCTTATCGTCACGCCCATCAGTGGCGACGGCGCGGATGACCCACGAGCCGTACCAGCTGTTATGGCGCTTCTCTGCTCTCTCCTTGCAGACCACCTCAATGAGGTAGCCCTCGGCGAGCAAGCCGCGCAGTCCGTCTTCTGTAACCACATTCGGGGCTTCTTCTATCATGGCCTTCCCTTGGGTCCTTGTTCTGCCTGGGTGCAGTATCAGGCCCACGGGGTCGCAACACCGTGAGCGATACAAAACAACATTAATGATAGCAAGGCAATAATAACGTGTTGACGAAGTTCGCCTTGCTCCGATAACGGTGATAGCCGACAGAATGATAATCTTAAAGGCGGCAAAGGAGTTTTGCCCTGCGGTTGTTTATTGCGCGCAACGCACCGTTGCTGTTCGCGTTCCTGCTTGGAAGCATGCCGATAGCCGCGGCAGCAGATTGCGTGCCTCCCGAACGACCGTTCTTGCCCCAGTCGCAAGAAGACATGCGTGCCTACGCCGATCTGATCAGAAGCGATTTCGAGACCTACATTGACGATGTGCAGGACTACTTCCGTTGTCTCGACGCCGAGCGCGTGGTGTGCCCCCATCGGGTGGTCCGGTTTGATTTTTAGTGCATTGTAGGTCTCTGGTCCATCGGGACGACGCTTTTCGGCGCGGGTGGGCGGTAACCCAGAGCGCTGTGCGGCCTGACAGTGTTGTAGTGATCTCGGCAAAAGCCGTGAGGTTTTTAGTAGCCTGGTCGGCCGCAAAGTTGGCGAAGTCGGTCACCCCCCCCTATAATTGTGAACGGCGGAGCAATACTCGGCCACGGTAGCAGCGCCGCTGTGGTGTCGCGGGCGGCGTAAAAGTCGGCCACGTTTGCCCTTTCGGATTTCGGGAGGGCTTGGGGATATTCACCGTGGACTTGTATTTGAAGGTGCGTCGGGCTCACTTCCAAGATGGCTTGAGCGGGCGCCAGATTGCCCGGGATCTCGGTATCAGCCGGGACAGTGTTGCGAAGATGTTGGCCTATTCGGAGCCGCCTTGGTATCAGCGGATGGCGCCGATCCGGCGGCCGAAGCTGGATCCTTTCACGGATCAGATCGACCAGTGGCTTGCCGAGGACAAAGCTCGTCCCCGCAAGCAGCGTCACCCAGCCAAGCGCATCTTCGAGCGGTTGCGGGATGAGTGTGGGTTTGATGGCGGCTGAGTTCCTGATCTTGTTTGTCGGAGGTATCGGTTCGCTCATGCAAGCCAACGACTACGCTGGATTCACGAGATGAACCTCTTGACGAATTTGAGCGACAGAGCCGCGGGAAACCGCACTGCCAATAGCCGTTTCAATCGGCGCGGCGGGAAACGACTGCGATCGCAAACTCCACCAAATAATCATTGAGAGCCAGCGAAGCTAAATGTGCCGCGTCTCTATCGCCATCGGCGATCGCGTTCAAAATCCGGCGGTGTAGGTCACGGCCACGACCAACTTCGAGGGCTTCGTCACGCACGTGCACGACCCAAAAACGACGCGATAACCCTTGTAACGGCAACATGATTGAACCGAGATATTGGTTGCGCGCGGCGTCGATGATCAAACCATGAGTGTCTCGGATTGTGTTCGTGTATTCTTGCAAGGTGAAGTCTTGATTCATCACGTCAGCAAGTCTGCACATCGCTTGGCGTTGGTTTTCATCCGCCCGCTTGCAGGCTAATTCTACCGCCAAGACCTCGACCGCCCGTCTGACTTCCAGTCGACTGAGTTGGTCCTCTACGGTGATCGCAGGAATTTCGATTCCTTTGCTGGCGTGAATGCGAATCATGTAGCTCGGAGCTAGGCGGTGGATCGCTTCGCGGACCGGTGTTCGGCCCAATCCAGTAAGATCCACTAAGACCTTTTCCGAAATCATCGTTCCCGGAGCAAGTTGCCCTGTCTCAATCATTCGTTGAAGAAGTTCAATGGCTTGCTGTGTCTTGTTGGCCATTCAAAGCGGTCCTTACATCCCAGTTAGACAATTCCATATCACTGAAAGCTTGACATATCACCAATATATCGGAGGTATATTTATTGAGTTTACCCAGTCAAGCAGAAGGAAGTTTGATGAAATACGCACCCGGTTCCGAGTCGTGCCCCCTCCCGTTTTCGCCCTTCAAAGCTTGCACCGTGCCGCGCCCGATTGGATGGTTGTCGAGCATCAGCGCAACCGGCGTAGAAAACATCGCGCCTTACAGCCAATGGAACAACCTGACGTTTGATCCTCCGATGGTGATGTTTGCGGCCAACCGCTATCCCGATGGGCGGCGCAAGGACACGGTGATCAATGCCGAGGAAACAGGGTGGTTCGCTTGGAACCTGGCGACATACGACCTGCGCGAGGCCGTGAACATCAGCGCAATGGCGCTTGCGCCGGACGAAAGCGAATTTGACCGGATTGATGTGACACGGGTCTACGCCGAAAATGGCGGCGTGCCGATGGTCAAGGAGAGCCCCTGCAAGTTTGAGTGCCGTTATCTCAGCACCCACACACAGAAGGGCAACTCATCCATGGGCACAGTGGATGTGGTGTTTGCTCAGGTTGAACTGATTCATATCGACGATCAGTTCATCCAAAGCGATGGTCGTCTTGATATCGCCGCGATCCAGCCAATCGCGCGACTTGGGTATTTTGACTACACCGTCGTGCGCGAAACTTTCGAAATGCGCGTGCCGGGGTCCGATAAAGATGCCCGCGCCGGTCTGGAAGGCCGCGCCTAATCAACGATGGGGCAGCTGCGTCATCAGCGCGCGATCGAACACTTTAACCAACTGAGGAGTTACGCCGTGAACAAGACCAAGAAACTTCACACACTCTCGCGCCGTTCGGTTGTTGCAGGGATTGGCGCAGCAAGCGCCCTGACCCTCACCGGTGGCAGAGCCCGCGCACAAGATCTGATCCCCGTGAAAGTCACCACAGCACTGCGCCTCGCCAACTACACCCCGGCTTATGCGGCATTGCGCGAAGGCATTTTTCAGAAACACGGTTTGGACGTGGAAATTTCATCGGCAAGCTCGGTGGCCGAACCGATCTCGATCTTGAATGCTGGCCGCGCAGAATTCGCCATGACCGGCACGGGCATGGCCGTCAATTCCGCCATAGAGGGCGCTGACACACAGGTGATCGCCAAAATGGCGGGCGCAATCGGTCTGTGGTTCATTTCCAAGCCCGGTGTGACGATCAATTCCCTCGATGATCTGCGTGGTAAGACCATTGCCTCCTATCGCTTCCCCTCCAACACAGTTTCATCGCCAACCTACGCCATGCAATCAGCGGGCGGGTTCGATCCAAGCGAGGCTGGTGTGAAATTCATGGAAGGCCCCTTTGGCTCAATCATTCCAACGGTCCTGAACGGGCGCGCGGATGTGGGCTGTGCCTTTGAATGGGACGCCAGCATTGCTGAAACCGTGCATGGATTGCAAGTATCGCTGCCTTTGGCGCAGGTCTTGGGACCAATCGCCTTTACCTCCACCATGGTGTCGCGCGCCTACGCCCAAAGCAACCCCGAGGTCGTGCAAGCCTTTGTAAGTGCCCTGGCCGAAAGCATGGCGCTTTTGCACGCGCAGCCCGATATCTATCGTCGCGTGTCTGCTGCAGAATTCGATCAGGTCCCGTCTGAAGCGGTCGCTGCAGGCACAGATCGCCTGTTGGGAACCGAGGGCGTTGTTCCGCGCAACCCGTTGGTGACACGACAAGAATGGGACGCGATTATGGCCCATGATCTGGCGGCGGGCACCATCCGGGGAGAGGGCGCTTTCGAGGACATGGTGGATATGTCTTTCGCTCAGGCCGCAACCGACGTCCTTGCCAACAGCAACTAAAGTGTTGCGCCTTTGAGCCAGAGCCAAAGGCGCAACGCAATAAGCCAAGCAAACTTCAAACTCAGGGGCGCCGGTGATGCGTTTGTCTACCTTCAAGTATTTGCCCGGTCAGCTCGCCTTGGCGATGTTGATTTTCGGGCTTTGGGAAATCGCGGTAAAGGCTGGTTATTTGTCTGCGTACCTTTACGGGTTTCCATCGGGCATCGCCGCCCGCGCCTATGACCTGACCATGTCGGGCGAGATTTTTGGTCATGCCGCTGTGACTGCGTTGGCGGCCGTCATCGGCTTTGTCATCGGCAGCACTTTGGGCAGTTTTTTGGGCCTAAGCCTTTGGCTAAACGAAACGGTGGCCAAGATCGTGCGCCCCTTCATCGTGGCAATCAACGGCGTGCCGAAAATTGCCTTTGCGCCTTTGATTATCGTTTGGTTCGGGATTGGTATCGAGTCAAAGATCGCGATTGCCGCCGCACTGACCTTAATCGTTAGTCTGATTGCGACGTATAATGGCACCTTGGAAACGGACAAGGATTTGCTGAGGTTGATGCGCTCGCTGGGGGCGACACGTTTGCAGATGTGGCGCACGGTCGTTGTGCCTGCCGCCGTACCTTGGATGTTGTCGGCACTGCGGTTGAATGTGGGCTTTGCGTTGATCGGCGCGGTTGTCGGCGAATACATTTCTTCGCAATCGGGGCTTGGCTATCTCGTCTACTATTCGGGGGTCCTCTATGATCTCAATGGGGTCTGGGTGGGCATCATCGCCCTGATGGTTGTGGCGCTATTGATGGACAGAACCGTTACCGAACTGGACCGGAGGATGCGTTGGTGAGCGATTTTACCCCCCTTGAAACCAAAGATCTGTCTGTCACTTTCAATCCGGGCAGTGAAAACGAAGTTGTCGCGTTCAGCGATATCAATTTCAGCCTGAAACCTGATGAGATTTTGGCCATCGTTGGCCCATCTGGTTGTGGTAAATCAACTTTGTTCAATGTGATTGCGGGCCTCCAGCCCGCTACCGAGGGCGAGGTGTACGTTGATGGCACCCGTGTGCTCGAAGCGCGGGGCCAGGTCGGTTACATGTTGCAAAAGGACATGCTGCTGCCTTGGCGCAACGTGCGTGACAATGTTGCGCTTGGCCTCGAAGTCAAAGGGATGGCAACGGCTGAACGTTATGAAATTGCAGATCGACTTATCTCTTCTTACGGCCTCAAGGGGTTCGAAACCTCTAAACCCGGCACATTATCCGGCGGTATGCGCCAACGTGTGGCTTTCATGCGCACTCTGGCGCTGGACCCAGACGTTATTTTGCTGGACGAGCCTTTTTCGGCGCTGGATTTTCAGACGCGTACACTGTTGCAATCCGAAGTGCTGGATATCATCGCCAAACAACGCAAGAGTGCGATCCTGGTCACCCATGACATCGGGGAGGCTGTGACGATGGCCGACCGAGTGATGGTGCTAAGTCGCCGTCCGGGACGGATTAAACACATGATTGACATTGATCTTAGCCGAGAAGAACGCGACCCAGTAATGCTGCGGAGTAATACCAAATACCAAGAGTATTTTCAGCTTTTGTGGGCTGAACTCGATATTTGACCGGGCGTGAATAAGACGGGGAGTTTCTCTAAGGGACGAATTCTCAAGAGCCGTTGCGCGGGTTTCCGCTATCTTTTTTTCATCAATTCTTCCCTGACTGCCTCAGTCGGCCTCCATCCGAGACACTTTCTGGGTGCGCTCTTCAGGCAGTCGCAAAGCGCCCTTAATACTGCGATTTAAAAGCGCGCCAAGCTGGGTTTCGCTGGGTAAGTAGTGGCGGGCCCGTTTTTAAGAATTTCGATGGGTCCTGCTGCCAAGGTGCTTGCGGGCCGCACAAACCGCTATAGGTGCCGATGCCGGACTTGATCTTGCGCCAGGTTCAAAACTCAAACCCACGATCGAAGGTGATGGATTTACAAACTCGCTGGGGCCGGGGCACCCTGACATCCATCAGTAGTGAATGAAGTGCGTTGAACTTCAGTCTTTATTGCGGCACAGGATAACAAATCAAGTCGCCCGCTCCACCAGACAGGCGACGTTCATGACGCCCTAAGAGCATTCGGCGCTCTAGACATAGGTTCAGATTGTCGCTTGGCTCACCCGGATTGACTAACCAAGGTTTCTAATCTGTCTTCCGATTTACCCTATGGCCTAAAAGAGCACTTGGCGCCGCAAAAAAGCGTGACAGGGCCAGTTAGGGTGATCCATAGGCCGCCATTGTTACGCCCGATTGTACGGTCGAAAAGGGAGCAGTTTATACTCCCCTAGTATGTCGCCACTGGCAGGCGCAGTGCAAAGGGTGCTTCTGCATGACGTGCGACGTCCTACAATTTAAGGCTATCTTCAATAGCTCGCCTGCGTCTTCAAAAAAGTGCTTTTGGCAGCCATGTCGCCAGATCCGGCAGTAGCCATATCAACGTGATGCCCACAATCTGCAGACAGATGAACGGTAGCACGCCTGCATATATCTGGCCGGTAGAGATTTCATCCGGGGCCACGCCGCGCAGATAGAACAGCGAAAAGCCGAAGGGCGGCGTCAGGAACGAGGTCTGCAGGTTGATCGCAATCAATACGCCCAGCCAGATCGGATCATGACCCAGTAAGATCAGCGACGGCGTGATCAGCGGCAGCACAATCACCGAGATTTCGACGAAATCCAGAAAGAAGCCCATGATGAAAATCACTATCATGCAAAAGACCAGCGCGCCGTTGGCCCCGCCCGGCATTTCGGCCAGAATGCCCGCCACGCGTTCCTCGCCGCCCAGTCCGATAAAGACAAGGCTGAAGAACCCGGCGGCAATGATCGTTGCAAAGATCATCGAGGTCATGGTCATGGTCGATTTCACCGCCTCTTGCACCACCTGCTTTTGCAGTGCGGCGCGCAAGGCCAGCAGTACCGACAGCCCGCCAGCCACCGCAAGCCCGGCATAGAAAATGCCAAGCACATATGCGCCCGAGCTCAGGTCGCTACGCTGAAACCGCACCGGAAAGGCACCCGCCAGAATACCCAGCGCGATCAGGGCAACCGTGCCCAGCAGGATGATGCGTGGGGCGATGCCAATGCGATAGCCGGTCATCAACAGCGCACCGACAGCGCCGACTGATGCGGCCTCGGTCGGGGTGGCGATGCCGCCCAGAATGGTGCCCAGCACGGCGAAAATCAGCAGGACAGGCGGGATCACCGCGCCGACGACCTCGCGCCAGTCGGGTTTGGCGATGTCAAGGGGCGCAGGGGGTATGTCCTGCGGGCGCAGCCATCCGCGCGCCACGATATAGATCAGGTAAAGGCAGACCAGCACCAAGCCGGGGGTTACAGCAGCGGCGAAAAACTGGCCGACCGACAGCGCCTCGACCGAAAACTTGCCCTGTTCGTACTGCGCCTGCTGGAACGAGGTGGACATTACGTCCGCCAGAATGATCAGCAGGGTCGAGGGCGGAATAATCTGCCCCAGCGTGCCAGCCGTGCACACGATGCCCGATGCGACCCGCGCGTCATATCCGGCGCGCAGCATGGTGGGCAGGGCAATCATCCCCATCGCCACCACGGTCGCCCCGACAATGCCGGTTGACGCTGCCAGCAACGTGCCGACCAGCACGACCGAAATGCCCAAGCCTCCGCGCAACTGCCCGAACAGCCGGCCCATCGTGTCCAAAAGCCCTTCCGCAATGCGGCTTTTTTCCAGCAAAGCGCCCATCAGTACGAACAGCGGAATGGCGATCAAGACGGGGTTGGTCAGAACGCCAAACACCCGTTGGCCCAACGCGCCCAGCAGGGTGATGTCCATTTGCCCCAGCATCCAGCCCAGATAGGCAAAGATCACGGCAACCCCCGCGATGCTGAACGACACAGGGAACCCAAGAAGGATCGCACCCATGAGGGCTGCGAACATGATAAGGTCGAGATATTCGATCATCAGGTCTCTTTCACGGCCAAAAGGCGGATCAACAGGGCTAGGGATTGCAGCATCACGAGGACACAAAAGGCGGGCATCAGGGATTTCAGCAGGAACACCGCCTCGATCCCGCCCACGGAAATTGGGCCTTCAAGGATCGCCCATGAATTGCGCACCGACGGCCACGACCAGTAAATCAGTGCAATCATCGACGGCATCAGCAGGAACAGATGGCCGAAAATGTCGATCCGGCGGCGTGTCTTTGGCGTTGCCTTGGCATAGAACACGTCCACCCGCACATGCTTGTCGACCAGCAGCGTATAGCCCGCCGCCAGCATGAACAGCGCGGCGTGCATATAAAGAACACTTTCCTGCAACGCGATGGAATTCACGCCGAACGCATAGCGCCCGACAACGATGGTGAACTGCACCAGCATCATGGCCAGCGCCAGCCAGCGCACCAAATGGGCGACACCGATGTTTACCTTGTCCAAGGCGTTTGCCAGTTGCTCCATCACCTGCCCCCGATGCGAAAGGTCACGAAGGGCGCAGCCATCGCTGCGCCCTTGTTCGATAGGTCTTAGTACCCCATGACCAGATTACGTGCGTTCATCTGACCGTTGTCAGCATAGACCATGTATTTACCGACCGATGCACGATAGGCCACGAAGCTTTCGGTGATCCGTTTGACCAGCTCGTCATCGTCATTGCGCAGATCGTCGATGACCTCGGCGGCGGCTTTGCCCATGCCGGTGATGACGTCTTCGGGGAACATTTTCACCTGAACGCCGTGCTCGGCCACCATCGCTTGCAACGACAGGGCGTGCTTGGTGGTGTATTCGGTCCAGACCTGATTATACAGGCTGTCACAGGCCGCTTGCACAACCTGTTTCAGGTCGTCGGGCAGGTCGTTGAACACGTCTGCGTTGACGCCGCATTCCTCGGCCGACGATGGCTCGCCCACGCCGGGCCAGTAATAGTTCTTGGCGACCTGGTAATAGCCAAGCGCGCTGTCGGTCCAGGGGCCGATAAATTCGCCCGCGTCCAAAGCGCCGGTTTGCAGGGCCTGGAACATGTCCGGGCCGCTCATCGCCTCGGCCGCCATGCCCATTTTGGCCGCCATTTCGGACGCCAGACCCGTGGTGCGGAACTTCATGCCTTTCAGGTCTTCGGCCGAGTTCACTTCGTTGCGGAACCAACCGCCCCATTGCGGGCCAGAGTTGCCGCACAGGAAAGGCTTGATGCCAAACCGGCCATACATTTCGTCGTAAAGTGCCTGACCGCCGCCATGCACCATCCAGCCGACTTGCTCGTCCGCGCGCAGGCCAAAAGGTTGCGAGCCGAACAACAGTATACCCTTGGATTTCGACCCCCAATAGGCGGGAACAGCGTGATACAGCTCGGCGGTGCCTTCGCTGACCGCGTCAAAGACGCCGCGACCGGGCACAAGCTCTCCGGCAGGGAAAAGTTTGACCTCGATCCGGCCCCCCGACAGGGTCGTGATCCGGTCGGCCAGTTGTTGTGCGGCCACGCCCGGCCCAGGCAGGTTCTTGGGCCACGCGGTGACCATCTTCCACTGGCGCTTGTCCTGCGCGATGGCTGGGGTTGCCAGTGCCGTTGCTGCGGTGCCGATAGCACCCGTGGTCAGAAATGTCCGTCTTTGCATGCGCCTCTCCTCCAATCAGGCAGTTGCGACCTTGGCGTTGGCTGAAGCCATCCTTTGGTCAAATCCGTGCATAAAGCTATTATGTAAATACATAATAGAGTCAATCATTACGGCGAGAAAACCCGGTCAAGCCAGCAATCCTCTCGCAATGATTGTGCGCTGGATCTCGGATGACCCTTCATAGATGCGGAAAATCCGCAGATCGCGCAGGTAGCGTTCCAGCGGGAAATCGCGGGTATAGCCATAGCCGCCGTGAATTTGCAGCGCCCGGTCAGCAATCCGCCACGCGGCTTCGCTGGCATACAGCTTGGCAAAGGCGGATTCGCTGGAATAGCGCACGCCGGTCCCGCGCAGGGTCGCCGCCTGCATCGCCAGCGCGCGGGCGGCGGCCAGTTCGGTGGCACTGTCGGCCAGCATCCATTGCAGCCCTTGGAAGTCCGCAATCGCATGGCCGCTGACCTGCCGTTCCTTGGCATAGGAAATCGCGGCCTTCAGCGCGGCGTCGGCAATGCCGGTGGCCTGTGCAGCGACTTCGATCCGGCCATTGTCCAGAACCTTCATTGCAGTACGGAACCCCGTGCCTTCGGCGCCCAGACGGTTTTCGTCCGGCACCCAGCAATCAAAGCTGATGCCAAACACATGCCCGCCCTTCAGGCCCATCGTTTTTTCATTGGGCGCGACGGACACGCCGTCGATTTTCTTCGGTTCAACAATAAAAGCGCTGACACCGCGTGCACCGGCGGCGGGGTCGGTCTTGGCATAGACCACCATGAAATCCGCCGCGCCCGCGTTCGAGATAAAGCACTTGGACCCTTTGATCCGATATCCATCGCCTTCGCGCTTGGCCGTCGTGCGCATGTCGGCGGGGTTCGATCCGGCCTGCGGTTCGGTCAGGGCAAACGCGCCCAACGACGTGCCCGCCGCGGCATCGGGCAGAATGCGGGCCTGCAAATCGGCATCCGCCCCCAGAAGCAGCGAATCCGTGGCCAGAAAATGCGCCGTCAGCATGGATGCGGTGGACCCACAGGCGCCCGCGATCGCCTCGACCGCCGCATACAGCGCGGGGCCGGACAGGCCGATCCCGCCGTGGTCTTCCGGCAGGTTCAGACCCAACAGGCCCATGTCCGCCATCGCGTCCAGATGGAGGGTGGCGAACAGCGCCTCTTCGTCGATCTGCGCCGCTTTCGGGGCCAAAACCTCGGTCGAGAACCGTTCGATCTGCGCGACCAGCGCGCGTTCGTCGTCGCTCATGGGATAGGTGGTCATGCGCGTTGCTCCTTGTTCAACAAATTCAGAATATCGCCTGCATCAGCATTCAGGGCCGGGGCCGGCTTGCGCCCGCCGCGCCCTGCGCCGTTAAAATGCACCGGCTGTTCAGGGACGTTCAGAACGCCCAAGTCGGGATGCGTGACCGTGGACGCCAACCCGCGCTCCACTGCTTGAGACGACGCCCAAGCCTGTGCCACAGATTGAATGGAGGATGCCGGAATACCTGCCGCTGACAGGTGGTGCACCACCTGATCCACCGGCAAGGAACCTGCCCACTGGTCGATATACTCGGCGAGCGCAGGTTCGTTCTCGCGGCGCAGAGGATCGCTGGTAAACCGCGCGTCCTGTACCAGTTCGGGCTGGCCGATCACGTCGCAGAAGGTGGCAAACAGCCGGTCGTTCAGAACCGCCAACGCGAAATGCCCGTCCGCCGCCGGATAGGTGCCAAAGGGCGCGGACAGCGGGTGGCGGTTGCCGGTGCGCGCCGGGGTCTCGCCGCCCATCAGGGTGCGGCAGGCCAGAATGGGCATCATCGACACCAACCCGTCAAACAGCGCCACATCCACATGACGCCCCAGCCCGGTGCGGCTGCAGTCAAACAGGGCAACCATTGTGCCCCAAGCGGCGAACAGGCCACCGGCCACGTCGCCCAAAGCCTCGCCCACCATCGTCGGTGCACCGTCGGGTTCGCCGGTGGCGTCCATCAACCCGCTCATCGCCTGCACGATGATGTCATAGGCGGGTTTTTTGGTGTTTGGCCCGGTCTGCCCGAAGCCGGACACGGACACGTAAACCAGATGGGGAAAATCCTTGGCCAGCGCGTCATAGCTCAGCCCCAGCTTCTCCATCACGCCGGGGCGGAAGTTCTCGATCAGCACGTCGCAATCTGCCAGCAACGCCTTGACCGTCGCAATCGCGTCGGGCGATTTCAGGTCCAGCGCAATTGACCGCTTGCCCCGGTTGATTGCCTGAAACAACAGGCTTTCCCCGTCCTTGAACGGGCCGATATGGCGGTAATCGTCGCCGTGGGCGGCTTCGACCTTAATCACATCCGCGCCCAGATCGGCCATCAATGCGGTGCAGTATGGACCCGCCAGAACGCGGGTGAAATCAAGCACGCGCACCCCGCTGAGGGGTTGGGGCGTTTGGCTGTTGGGGGGCTGAGTGGGCATATGATCCTCCGGGTTTGATCGGTTGAGCATAGGCACGGTCATGATATAAGCAGAAATACAAATTATTGATAGAGCGATAAATGCAAGCTATACCCGTCAGCCTTCGCCAGATCGACTATGTCATTGCCGCCGCGGACACCGGCAGCACCGCCGCCGCCGCGCGGGTGTTGAACGTGTCGCAACCGTCAGTGTCGCTGGCGATTGCCAAGGTCGAGGAACACTTTGGCCGCCCGCTGTTTGCCCGCAGCGCAGGCCAAGGCATTGCCCCCACCGCGTTCGGGCTGCGCAAACTGGGCGCCTTGCGCAGCCTGCGCGCACAGGCGCAATCGGTGCTGGATCACAAAGACAGCGGGGCCGAGGTGCTGAACCTTGGCGTCTTTTCCACCCTTGGCCCACGCTATGCGCCCGCCTTGGTGGGCAGCTTTCAGAAAGTCGCGCCCGACGCCCGGATCGCACTGCACGAAGGCGATCTGGACCGTCTGACGCGCTGGCTGGAAAACGGGCGCATCGACCTCGCATTGATCTATGATTTCGGCCTGCCGTCGTCGCTTAAGATCACACCGCTGGCCGATGTGCGGCCCTTTGGGCTGGTTGCGCGGGCGCACCCTTTGGCGGGGCGCGGGACGGTTGCGATGGCGGATTTGCTGACCGATCCGCTGATCCTGATGAACCTGCCGCACAGCCGCAATTACTTCCTGACGCTGGCGCAGATGAACGGCATCCGGCCGCGCATCGCACATGAAACAAGCTCGGTCGAGATGTTGCGGGCGATGGTTGCCAATCACATGGGTGTGGGGCTGGTTGCCACCGATATTGCGCAGGATACGGCCTGCGACGGTCAACCCGTCACGCGGCTGGAACTGTCAGACCCGCTTGTGCCGCATCGCATCGCGCTGGCCCGTGCGCCGCATCCGCATACCGCGTCACTGGTGGCCGCGTTTCAGGATCATGTGGCAAGCGCCTTCAACCCCTGACACGCTATGTCTGGCCTTTTACGCCTTATGTCTATATCTTTTGAGAAAATCCGCCGGGATCACCCGGAACCGCACGGTCGAAAGGCACAGCATGTCCATAACCTATCGCGAGGTGAAAGCCGATATCCTGCGCCAGATCACACAAGGCGAACTTGCCCCCGGCAGCTCGATGCCGAACGAGGTTGATCTGGCCGCAAGCTATGGCTGCGCGCGGGCGACTGTCAATCGGGCAATGCGCGAATTGGCGGATGACGGCATCATCGAACGCCGCCGCAAAGCTGGCACGCGGGTCAGGCTGAACCCGATCCGGCAGGTGCGGCTGAACATTCCGATCGTCGGGCAAGAGATCGAGGAACTGGGCGCGGCCTATCGCTATGCGTTGGTGCACGGTCAGGCCGAACCCGCCCCGAACTGGCTGCGCGCGCGTATGGCGTTGAAGCGTGACGACCGGGTGTTGCATCTGACCTGCATGCACTATGCCGATGGCGCGCCGTATCAGCACGAGGATCGCTGGATCAATCTAGACGCTTTGCCCGAGGCTGAACAGCATGATTTCTCGGATATCGGTCCCAACGAATGGCTGGTGTCGACCGTGCCGTTTACCGAGGCGCAGATCAGCTTTCACGCCGTTCAAGCCGACGCCACTATCGCGGATTATCTCGACTGCACCGAAGGCGATGCCCTGTTCCAGGCCGAGCGCATGACGTGGCTTGAGGGGCAGACGATCACTTTTGTGCAATTGACCTATCGCCGCGGCCACCGTCTGACGATGCAATACTGACCGCG
Source organism: Marivivens aquimaris (assembly GCF_015220045.1). Classification (NCBI taxonomy): domain Bacteria; kingdom Pseudomonadati; phylum Pseudomonadota; class Alphaproteobacteria; order Rhodobacterales; family Paracoccaceae; genus Marivivens; species Marivivens aquimaris. The sequence goes on from NZ_JADBGB010000005.1 coordinate 113,697, forward strand.
TGAAAAAGCCTGCGCGGAGTGCTCCGCACAGGCCATTGGTTACTTGCCCCAAGATGGGTAAACGCCCTGAATCAAAGGATTCCCGGCAGGTTCAAACCATTCTCGCGGGCGCAGTCTTTGGCGTCGTCATAGCCCGCATCGGCGTGGCGCATGACGCCCGTGGCCGGGTCGTTCCACAAGACACGCTCGATCCGGCGGTCTGCATCTTCAGTGCCGTCACAGCAGATCACCATGCCCGAGTGTTGACTGAAACCCATGCCGACGCCGCCACCATGGTGCAGTGAAACCCAGGTTGCGCCAGATGCGGTATTGAGCAGCGCGTTCAGTAGCGGCCAGTCCGACACCGCATCCGAGCCATCCAGCATCGCCTCGGTTTCGCGATTGGGCGATGCGACTGAGCCTGAGTCCAGATGGTCGCGTCCGATTACGATCGGGGCTTTCAACTCGCCATTGCGCACCATTTCGTTGAACGCCAGGCCCAGCTTGTGACGCACGCCCAGACCGACCCAGCAAATCCGCGCGGGCAGCCCCTGAAACGCGATCCGCTCGCGCGCCATATCCAGCCAGTTGTGCAGGTGGCTGTCCTCGGCCAGGATTTCCTTCACCTTGGCGTCGGTCTTGTAGATGTCTTCCGGGTCGCCCGACAGGGCCGCCCAACGGAACGGACCGATGCCACGGCAGAACAGCGGGCGGATATAGGCGGGCACGAAGCCGGGGAAGTCGAATGCATTGTCCAGCCCCTCTTCCAGCGCCATCTGGCGGATGTTGTTGCCGTAATCGACGGTCGGAATACCGGCGGCATGGAAATCAACCATCGCCTTGACCTGCACCATCATCGAGGCACGCGCGGCCTTTTCAACAGCTTTTGGGTCGCTTTCGCGCTTTTCGCGCCATTGGGCCATCGTCCAACCCTGCGGCAGATAGCCGTTTACGGGATCATGGGCACTGGTCTGGTCGGTGACGATATCAGGGCGGATGCCGCGCTTGATCAACTCGGGATACACATCGGCGGCGTTGCCCAGAAGCGCGACCGATTTGGCCTCACCGGCAGCGGTCCAGCGTTCGATCATCGCAAGCGCCTCGTCCAGACTGTCGGTCTTTTCGTCCACGTAGCGGGTGCGGAGGCGGAAGTCGATGCTGTCGGGGTTGCATTCGACCGCCAGACAGCAGGCCCCGGCCATCACAGCCGCCAGCGGTTGCGCCCCGCCCATGCCACCCAGACCGCCGGTCAGGATCCACTTGCCCTTCAGGTCGCCACCGTAATGCTGACGCCCCGCTTCGACAAAGGTCTCATAGGTGCCCTGCACGATACCTTGCGAGCCGATATAGATCCAGGAACCCGCTGTCATCTGGCCATACATCGCCAGACCCTTCTTATCCAGCTCGTTAAAATGATCCCACGTCGCCCAATGCGGCACGAGGTTTGAGTTGGCGATCAGAACGCGCGGCGCATCCTTGTGCGTCGGGAACACCCCGACAGGCTTGCCTGATTGCACCAGAAGGGTCTGGTCTTCTTCCAGGTCCCGCAAGGTGGCGACGATCTTGTCGAAATCGTCCCATGTGCGCGCGGCGCGCCCAATGCCGCCATACACAACCAGCTCATGCGGGTTTTCGGCCACGTCGGGGTGCAGGTTGTTCATCAACATCCGCAGGGGCGCTTCGGTGGTCCAGTGCTTGGCCGTCATTTCGGTGCCGGTTGCGGGATAGATGTCGCGGGTGTTCTTGCGCGGATCGCTCATGATGTTCCTTTCAGATCAGGTGCCAGATCGGCCAGAGTTGTCAGAATGGTTTTCAAATACCCGCGCAGCCGCGCGGATTTTTCGGTGTCATAGGTCCAGGGCGCAGCCTCGTCCTTCAGATAGGTGCTTTGTGCCAGCTCCATCTGAATTGCGTGCAGCCCGTCCGCCGGTCGTCCGTAATGGCGCGTTGTCCAGCCGCCCTTGAAGCGGCCGTTGGTGACGCTGGAATAGCCCTCTGCCATCTCGCACAGGTTCTGAACAGCGGCTTCGATCTCTGGGGCGCAAGTGGTGCCCAGATTGGTGCCAATGTTGAAATCGGGGAGCGTGCCGTCGAACAGAAACGGGATGTGCGACCGGATCGAGTGGCAATCATACAGGATCGCAACCCCGTGCAGGTCACGCACCCGCTCAAGCTCGGCCTCAAGGGCTTCGTGATAGGGTGCATGGAAGGCTTGGCGACGGGCCTCGACCTCATCCTTGGTGGGGGGTGTGTTCCAGATATCCTGCCCGTCGAAATCGGTCAGCGGCACCAGCCCGGTGGTGTTCTGACCGGGATAGAGCGATACGCCCGATGGGTCGCGGTTGGCGTCGATCACGTAACGATGGAAGGTTGCGCGGACCGTGGTCGCGCCGGGCAGCAGCCCGTCATAAAGCGTGTGGATGTGCCAATCCGTGTCGTCCAGCCCCTGCCCCCGCGCGTTCAGCCGCGCCTTGATGTCGGCGGGCACGTGTGTGCCAGTATGGGGCAGGCCCAGCACGATGGGGCTGTCGCCCCGGTGGATTTCAACGGGGGTCATGGGTGAAGCTCCGGCATGTGGGTGTTTGTGGCGGCCACAATCGCGTTTGATGCGATCAGCGCTGCCGCTTTTTCCAAGTCAGGCGCAAGGTAACGGTCGTCGCCCAGCGTTTCGACCTGTTCGCGCACGGCGGCGATCACGGATGCCAGCGGCGCACTTGTCTCCAGCGGGGCGCGGAATTCGACACCCTGCGCGGCGCACAGAAGCTCGACGCCAAGGATACGTTCCAGATTGGCGACCATGCGCGACAGGCGCACCGCGCCGTGGGCGGCCATGCTGACGTGATCTTCCTGATTGGCCGAGGTGGGCGTTGAATCCGTCACGCAGGGGTTGGCCAGATGCTTGTTTTCGCTCATCAACGCGGCGGTGGTCACTTCGGCAATCATATAGCCCGAGTTCAGCCCCGGATTGGGCGTCAGGAACGGCGGCAGATCGTGGCTGAGCACCGGATCCACGATCAGGGCAATCCGACGCTGCGCAATCGCGCCGATCTCGGCAATTGCCAGCGCGATCATGTCAGCGGCAAAGCCCACGGGTTCGGCGTGGAAGTTCCCGCCCGAGACAATCAGCCCGGCTTCGCTCAGCACCAGCGGGTTATCGGTGGCGGCGTTCGCCTCGATCTCTAACGTGCGCGCCGCCATGCGCAGCATGTCCATCGCAGCCCCCGTCACCTGCGGCTGGCAGCGGATGCAATAGGGGTCTTGCACGCGCGTATCGCCTTCGCGGTGGCTTTCGCGAATGACCGAGCCATCCAGAAGCGCGCGCATGGTCGCGGCGGCTTCGATCTGGCCTGCATGGCCGCGTAAGCTGTGAATTTCGGGTTGCAACGGCGCGGTCGATCCCATGATCGCGTCCGTGGACATGGCCGATGTGACCAAAGCCGAGCACATCGCCCGCCACGCGCCAAAAAGGCCGATCAGGGCATAGGCGGTGGTGAATTGCGTGCCGTTGATCAGGGCCAGCCCCTCTTTCGCGCCCAGCACGATGGGGGTCAGGCCTGCGCGGCGCAACGCCTCGGCCCCCGGCAGAACCTTGCCTTCGAACGTCGCTTCGCCGTGGCCGATCATTGCCGCTGCCATATGCGCCAGCGGTGCCAGATCGCCGGACGCGCCGACCGATCCCTGCACCGGGATCACCGGCGTGACGCCCTGCGCCAGCATCCCTTCCAGCAGTTCGACCAGCTCCATCCGCACGCCGGACGCACCGCGCCCCAGCGACAGCAGTTTCAGCGCCATCATCAGGCGGGCGTGGGGTTCGGGGATCGCCTCGCCCACGCCGCAGCAATGGGACAGGATCAGGTTGCGTTGCAGGGTGGCAGTGTCGGACGGGTCAATCTTGACCGAGGCCAGTTTGCCAAAGCCGGTGTTCACGCCGTAAACCGCGTCCGTCCCATTGGCCGCGTCAGCAATCTGTGCCTGCGCCGCACGGATGCCGTCATGGCAGGCCGGATCAAGGCGCACGGCAAGCCCGTCGCGCCAGATCATTTCCAGATCGGCCAGATTGGTGGCGCCGGGTGTCAGGGTCAGTGTGGTCATGCGATTTCTCCGGTGATACGAAACGCCAACGGATTGAAGCCGATGCGATAAGACAGTTCTGCCGGTTCGGCGATGTCCCAAACGGCTAGATCAGCCACCTGACCGGGCGCAATCGTGCCCAGATCCGTCAGCCCCAGCGCGGCGGCGGCGTGTTGCGTGACGCCGCGCAGCGCTTCTTCTGGTGTCATGCGAAACAGGGTGCAGCCCATATTCATCGTCAGCAGGATCGAGTTCAGCGGAGAGGTGCCGGGATTCAAATCCGTCGCGAGCGCAATCGGCACCCCATGCTTGCGCAGAAGATCAAGCGGGGGCTGCTGGGTTTCACGCAGGGTGTAGAACGCACCGGGCAGGATCACGGCCACGGTGCCAGCGTCCGCCATCGCGCGCACGCCGGGTTCGTCCAGATACTCGATATGGTCCGCCGACAACGCGCCATAGCTTGCCGCCAATTTCGCGCCGCCCAGATTGGACAGTTGTTCGGCGTGCAGTTTCACCGGCAGGCCAAGGTCGCGGGCCACGTCAAACACGCGGCCGATCTGGGCGGGCTGAAAGGCGATGCCTTCGCAGAACCCGTCCACCGCATCCACCAGCCCTTCGGCGTGGGCGGCGCACAGAGCGGGGATGCAGACCTCGTCAATATAGTCATCGTCACGACCGGCATATTCGGCGGGCGTGGCGTGGGCGCCAAGGAAGGTGGTCTTGACGCGGATGGGGCGCTGGTCGGCAATCATCCGTGCGACACGCAGCATCCGAAGCTCAGTCTCCGTGTCCAGACCATAGCCCGATTTGATTTCGATGGTCGCCACGCCTTCGGCGATCAGCACGTCAACGCGGCGCAAGGCCTGCGCCAGCAACTCGTCCTCGCTGGCCGCGCGGGTGGCCGTGACGGTCGACACGATGCCACCCCCGGCGCGCGCGACTTCTTCATAGCTAGCCCCGTTCAGGCGCATTTCGAATTCGACCGCGCGGTCGCCGCCATGTACGATATGGGTGTGACAGTCGATCAGGCCGGGTGTCACCACGCGCCCGCCCAGCGACCGTTGATCCAGTCCGGCATAATCTGCTGGCACGTCTGTCTGAGGACCGACCCAAGCGATTTTGCCATCCTGAATGGCGATCGCTGCGTCGCGGATCATCCCATAGGGCGCATCGCCATGCGCCATGGTTGCTACGTGCAGATCGGTCAAAAGCTGGAGCATCGCCGTCACAAGATCGGTCCTTTTCGCGAAGTTTCGCCTTTTCTGGTATAATTTTATGTGCAATATGTCTATACATAAAATGAAATACACAGGATAAAAACCATGATCCACGCCCGTCAGGCCTTGCTCGCGTCCGGTTGGGCGCAGGATGTCCGCATCACCATTAAAGATGGCCGCATTGATCAGATCGCGCCCAATACGGCTGCCCAGACGGGGGACATGCGCGTTGATACGCTTCTGCCCGCCTTGGGCAACCTGCACTCGCACACGTTCCAGCGCGCGATGGCGGGCATGACCGAGCTGCGCAAGGCCGGGCGCGACAGTTTCTGGACATGGCGCAAGCTGATGTATCGCTTCATGGACCGCCTGACCCCGGAGCAGATCGAGGCCATCGCCGCGCTTGTGTTCGTCGAAATGCAGGAGGCCGGGTATGCCAGCGTGGGCGAGTTTCACTATGTCCACCACCAGCGCGGCGGCGCGCCCTATGATGCGCTGGCCGAATTGTCGCTGCGGGTGATGGCGGCGGCGGGCGAGACCGGCATCGGGCTGACCCATCTGCCGGTGCTGTATACCTATGGCGGGGCGGGCAAGGTGGCGTTGGCCGAAGGGCAGATGCGCTTTGGCAATGATGTCGACCGCTTTACCGATCTGGTGCAAGGGGCGCGTGCGGGGCTTTCCGCCCTGCCCGATGACGCCCGCGTGGGCATCGCGCCGCATTCGTTGCGCGCCACATCCCCCGACGATCTGGCCCGTGCGCTGGCGGATCATCAGGGCGGGCCGGTGCATATCCACATCTCGGAACAGCCCAAGGAAGTCGAGGACATCCAGAATTGGCTGGGCGCACGTCCTGTCGAGTGGCTTTTGGCCAATGCCCCCGTCGACGCGGGCTGGTGCCTGATCCACGCCACCCACATGACCGAGGGCGAGACCCGCGCGATGGCAGCCTCCGGCGCGGTCGCGGGCCTGTGCCCCATTACAGAAGCGAACCTTGGCGATGGCCCCTTCAACGGCCCCACCTTCCTTGGGGCTGGCGGCGCGTTCGGCGTCGGGTCGGACAGCAACGTCAATATCTCGCTGACTGAAGAACTGCGCACGCTTGAATATTCCCAACGTCTGCGCGACGTGGCACGCAACGTGATGGTAGTCCGCGAAGGCTCGGTCGGGGCAACGCTTTACACAGGTGCGGCCCGCGGCGGCGCGCAGGCTTTGGGCCGCGACGCGGGCGAGATTGCGCCGGGGCGTTTGGCAGATTTGGTCGCCATCGACAGCACTGACCCCACATTGTGCGCCCTGAAACCTGACCAGATCCTTGACGGTCTGTGTTTCGCGGCGAAAGACACCGTCATCACTGACCTGTGGTCTGCCGGGCGGCACAATGTGACTGGCGGGCGGCACATCGCGCGCGACGCGGTGGTCGCGCGGTATCGAAGTGCGGTCGCGGACCTGCTCGCCTCGCTTTAGTCTTTAGGGCGCAGGGTGATGGTCAGTGCGACCGCATCCTGCGCCAGATCGAAACGCAACGGCGCGTCGGTGCGGATCGCCGTGTCGCCCACGTCCAAAGCCTTGCCTTCCACCGACGCGGTGCCCGCGATCACATGCAGCACACAGGTCTGCCCGGCTTGCCCGACCTTATACGTGCCAGCATCGCGCAGGGTCTGCGCATCGCCTTCGCACCGCGCGGTGTCGAACATCAGGTTGAAATCACGGATCGGGCCTTGGGTCAGCGTGGCCGTGACGGGTGCCCCTCCGTCGAACCGCACGGGCTGCGCATAACCCGCCTGCAGATCGCCATCCGGCCCATGCAGCACCATGCCATCGCCCTGAATGACCGTCAGGATACGCGTCAGGCCCGGAAAGATGGAAAAAGCCCCGTCGCCATCCACATCCGCCATGCTCAGCCGCCACAAAGTGCCCGTTTTATCCTGTTCTTTGGCGATATTGCGTGTGATCCCGCCACCGTTTTTCCAAGGTGTTTCCACCAAGTCGCATTGCCGAAAAATCATGATCTCTCTACGCAAAACTCGCTTAAGCGCCTCATTTTTATTACTCTCACGCCGACAGAACCACTTCACGACGAGTCCCATTTTACTATTGAGGACGCTCTTGATCCTCACCAAGCGAATCCCAATCCGTCTGCAAGCTTCAGGGAAATATCGGTTGAATACAAGAAAGACACAGCCATTGACTGGAAGCCAATACCATCGACGTTAGGTCTCGTGCCAAGCTGGTCTCCATCGCAGATGCCAGCTTGAATCATGCTCAAAGCCTGATGTGAATCCCTTTTGTCAACAAGACCTAAGCCGGCAAACGATTGGCGACGTCAGCCTTTGCGTTTCTGATCATCTAGGCCATTCAGTGAATACCCTACCAAGGGCAGCTGGAGGGCGGCCAGAAAGCGGGGCCATCGTAGCTTCGGCCCGCTCCTCCCAAGTTTTGATGCCATCGAGATGGCGCACCGCGATCTGTATTGGGCGTCCCCTCGCCCCTCCCATAGCGAGCGGTGCAAATACGGCTCCTCTTCCATCCTCAGCGGCGATCCGACCGGGGGTGACAGCGGCCTCACTCAGGTCACCGACACACCAGTTCAGGTCCGTAGCCTCCACCAAAGCAAGCCGGTGCCGCCAGCTCCCCCCCCCCCCCCGCATCCGGTCGTCCAAGACCCCGAACTACCCAGTCACGCGAGCCAGATGTGCCGCACAACTTGCTTCTGCCCGCGTCCAGTCTGCCATGGTCGCCTCTTCGGACGGGGCGGCAGATAATCCGGCTCCGCTTCGGGCGGGCTTGCAGAAACCACAAAACCTAATCTGACGTCTCCTCCTCGGGCGCGGCAAGGGGGTCATCGCAATCGTCAAGGTAGCTGGGCTTTGGGAATCTATATAACCAAATAACGCTGATTGTGCGTGACCCAAGCGGTTTTCCGGGCCATCCCTTCGCCTTTTGCTCAGTGCGGGTACGTGCCCGCCGACCAACCATTTTCCAATGGGACCGTTCAAATCTCTGGGGTGCATCTCTGTTCTATTGATGTGAGGTTACCGTCCTGAAATCAAAATTTTGGGGGCAAGCATGCATTGGCGTATCACAGTGGAAGCGGTGGATCCCATCGGGGACGGGTACAGCAAGGAATTTCTCGTTGAAAAAAGTCTCGACGATCTGACAGAGGGACGCCTGGGCTGCTCCATTGAAGACGGAAAGACTATCATGGCTCAGATCCAGAAGGCCGTCGTTGAGCGAGAACTGGACCTATGGGTACGCTACCGCCGTGTTTGCCAGACCTGCGGAGGCAAGCTACCGATCAAAGACTATCAGAAGCGGACGATCTTGACGGTTTTTGGATCCGTGCCAGTAACTTATCCATGGCTACTCGTTTGCCAGAAGTGCAGCCCCTGGTCCAGCCTTACGCTGTCTCCCGCCACAGAAATCTGCCCCGATCGCGCGACCCCGGAACTGCTGGAGATCTCGGCAAGCTTGGGTGCACGAATGTCATACCGCGAAGCCTCGGACATCCTTTCGACGTTCCTTCCCTGTCATCTCTCGCGAAAATTCACCACACTCCGACATCGCACGCTTGCGATCGGAAAACGCGTTGACAACGCCGAGCGGAATCGGCTTTCGCACGAGAGCTTGAACTATCGGGATCGCGCGCAACTTGAGCTGAACATGGAGGGCGACAAAGCGCGGGAGATCATCTTCAGTGTCGACACCGCGCACATCCCTTTGTTCAAACGCTATGGCGGACGTACGTTCGAGGCAGTCGTCGGACATTGCGGTCGCGGTGGGCGCGGCGATACGCCGGGGCCGGTTTTAGCATTCGAGGGCACGCATCCGGCTGAATTGAAGCCAACGTGGCGGTCTCCTTGCAGACCACCTCAATGAGGTAGCCCTCGGCGAGCAAGTCGCGCAGTCCGTCTTCTGTAA
>NZ_JADBGB010000006.1 GCF_015220045.1 Marivivens aquimaris
GTATGGCGCTTCTGGTGATCTGGATGGGCGCGATGCGGCTCGGGAATCCGATTCACCTGGCCACGGGTCCCATGCTCTGGGTCGCCTTCGGAGGCCTGGTCACCGAAGTGATCTCGCTGGGGCTGATGTGGCAATCGAGCAAGGACGATCTGAATGCCCGTGGTGCGCTCTGGCACATCATCCAGACCTTTGTCGGCAGCCTCCTGATCATCGTCACCGCTCTAGTGATCGAGTTCACCGGCTTTCTGGCGATTGACCCGATCCTCGGCATGGCGTTCGGGGTGGTTCTCCTCTGGGCCTCCGTCGGCGTCATCAAGGAAGCGGTCCACATCCTCATGGAAGGCACGCCAGAGGGAACGGATCTCGAGGCTGTGACGACGGACCTGCGCGGCCAGGACGGGGTTCTGGACGTTCACCATGTGCATGCCTGGACGCTGACCAGCGGCAAACACGCATTTTCTGCCCATATCCGCCATGGTGAGCCCGCAGAGGCCGCGGACCTGCTGAACCGGGCCTATCGGCGGCTGACGGAACAGCATGGGTTTCACATGGTCACGCTGCAGCTCGAAACAGAGTGTCTCGACGAGCGCCACGCGCGGGATCTTGATATAGTCCAGATAGCGGCTGCAAAGGCTGCTGTCGCGTTGCCCTTTAATCTGAGACGCGACGCGTTTGGCGACAATTTTTGCCCTTAATTGTGAGATACGGCTGTCATGGGGCCCCTGTTTCTCGCGCACCTTTGCGCGATGTGATCAACCGCGGCAAGCAATCGAGGCTCCTTCTCGAAGGCGCGCAAGAGAGCAACCCTTGCATAGTCGTCGATGCTTTTGCTGACGATGGCTGCCTTAGCCAAGGGATGAGATCGAGCGGCGGCGATTGCGGCGAGGCAGAACAGCCTAACTTCCGATCTGGGGTTCTGGACAGCGAACGACGGATCCCCGCGGAAGGTTTTGAGTGACATGGCAAAGGTGACTGCGCGCATTGCGCGCCGAAGTTGCTTGGGGCCGCGCGAGCGCGCGGCGCACTCAAGCATCTCTGCCCCGCGGCGCGCTCGGTATATCAGTTTTCCAGATATTTGTTCCTCACGGAGTTTGCCAAGGGTCTGCACAAGTCTCGTCCCGCAAACTTGGCAGTCAAATGCCCAGGCCCGCCTCCAATGCCTGAGCAAAAGACCCTCTCTGGAGCATCGCAGGCAATGCTGGAATGGCATCTGAGCCGTCAGTGAGGCTTCTCGTGGCGTCATTGCCGGAAAGGTCAAAGATCGAACAACATCTGGGTTAACCCGTGCGGCGTTGGCAATCTTCGCCGCCGCAGCCGCGTCGACGTTGAAGTCCAAGGCGGTGCCATGCGCGGTATCGATTCTGAGATGAGCCAGTAGTTCCGCATCATCACAGTAGTTGGCCGCCGCCAGCCGAGACAACCAACCTGACAACAACTCGTCTGGCAGCGGCGCGACAGTCTTGGGCAGCGGGTGCGGCTTCACACCCGGGACTTCTGGAGCCGCCGATGGGGTTCGCATGGCGCGACCAAACCGGCGTCCATTTTGCGATTGCGTCATCGGTGATGCATTCCTCGCCTGTGATAATGGCGTCGATGGAAAGATCCTTGACCAGAGCGAAGATGCGCGAGGTCACCCCACCGGTCAGTGCCAAGACCTGCTTGAGAGATTTGACCTTCAGGTTGGACTTCTTTTCCAGTGGCATGGCAGCAATAAGGGTCTGGATCATGTCCGAGAACTCGGCATCGTCGCGCCAGTTTGGCAGATGATGTTCGTCCAGCCGTCGGGCAAGCTGGATATCACCGCGAATAGCATCGACGGCCTCGCTGACCCCAAGGCAGACCAGTGACACCTCGAGTTCATTGCTGAGATACCGCAGGACATTGAGAAATCGGCGCTGTTCGCGGTGGGTCCCGGCCAAGAGATTGTGGACCTCGTCGATCATGATCATCCGCAGGCCAAGGTCGCGTAAGAGCGCGATGACACGGACTTCGAGGGAAGCCACATTTTGAGCGCGGGCGCTAAGAGCCGTCGCCGGGGCGCCGACGGCGGCCAGGATGTGCAGGTAAAACCGCCGTTCATCAGGTGCGGGCGGCGCTTGCAACAGCAGAAGCGGTGTGCGGGTGATGCCCGACGCCGGATCGTATTCTGGTGCGTACTTGCGCGACAGGTTTCGGGCAATCATCGTCTTTCCGATCCCGGAGGCGCCATGCACAAGAAGCCCAGGCATACGGGTTTGTCGTGGCGCTTCGACCATGCCCTGCAAGCGGTCCAACACCTGTTCCGCCCGAGGAAAGCCGATCCAGATATCCGATTGAATGAGGGCGATCCGGCCGTCTTCTTTCAGTTGTCCCTGCCCTCAATTCACCATCTCTCCACCTTGAACAATGGGCGCGATGTATCACCCGTATCGATCGGGCGCAGCCCTTCGGTTGTCGAGACGGCCGAGTTCGTGCCCTTCAATGTCCCTTTTCTTTCACGGGTTCTGCGTTCGGCCTTCGTCAGGCCCCGGCTTTCAGCTTCGATCTGGCGTTGCTGTCGGATCAGCTCAGCCAGCACCAGCTCATTAGACCCGGACTTGCCAAGGGCACGGGCCTTCCTCATCGCTTCGCGATATTCCCAGAGCGAGACGGGCGGAATTTCCAGGTTTCTGTACGCGCCTCAACATACCGGCCATCGTCCAGTTCGACCCAGATCATTGAGATATCGCGAGGATCGTAGCGAACGACCACCTTTTCCATCCCCGCGCCCAATGTGGCCTGCAAGGGCATCGGACCAGTACCTTATCTGGAACAGATGGATGCCGTCACGCCTGATCTTGCGCAGTTCACTCGGCAGGAAGCTCACCTGAAAGGCTTCCATCTCGAAGGGGATGTCGCCTGTCATTTGCTCTGAGAGCGCCTCCCATTTGGCAACGGGCGTGCAGCCAAGACTTGAATGAATGCTGTTGTTGTAAACGGCAGATTTCCAGAGCAAACCAGCGATCGAATTCGCTCAACGTCATCGTGGCCTTGCTTTCGGCGTCATAGTCGCCCTTTGCCGCGATCGAGGATTGCGTTGTTCCCGGCAACAGGTGAACGGCCCCATCATGGTGCCGATCAACCGTTCGATGTGACCACCGAAGTGAGGACTTGCTGGCGGTCGATAGACCAGATCGATCCCCAATCCGCACAGGCCGACCGAAAGGCGCGCGACCGGAAATCGCGACCGTTATCGACGTGGATGCTGTGCGGTTTGCCCTGTGCCGGCCAAGGAACATCGCACGCCAATTCCGCAAGAAGTTCCTCCTTGAGGGTCACCGCCTGTGTCAGGCAAAGCGCCACTGACAGACGCGAAGGTGCCTCGAGAGAGGTGTAATATCCGGTCACCATCCGCGTTGCGACGTCGATCGCCAGCGTGACCCAAGGCCGCCCAATTGGTTTGCGTTCAAAGCCGTCGACAAGAATGATGTCCGCCGGTGTATGATCAATTTGGACGATCTCCAGTGGCATACTGGCCTTGTTCTCACCTGTGACCGGCGCAAATTTCTGGCGGGCCGCCTTTGCGCCCTCTCGTGCCTTCGCAACTTCGCGGGCATCCATCGCATCCAGACGACGCTGAACCGTTCGCCGTGTCGGCGGTTGCAAGCCCTCCTGCCAGCAAGCGCTGCGGATTTCTGTCACGACGCGCGACAAGCTCGAACGCTCCCGGCGCAAGAAATAGCGGCGAAGGTGCTCCTCGATTACCGCTTCGACTTTGCTGGATATTAACATCGTCCCGGTCGGGCGGCCCCGTTTCCGCGGAGCCAGAGCGCTGGTGCGCCCACCCTCTTCCGCCAACCGTTTTATCCAACGCCAGACCGTCGCCCTGCTGACACCAAGCTCCCAAACGGCGTCATTGATGCCACGTTCCAGGCTGCCAGTCCCATTGAGATATGCCTGAACAAGAGGGCGCAGCACCGCGGCCCTGCGCGCCTCTTCAGCACCAACGGCAACGGAGTCTTCGCCATCATCATTCATCGATATTTGCCGCAAATGTCTGTGAACCCTGTCTCAGGTTTAAGGGCAAAAATATCAGAATTAAAGGCAAAATCTCATATTTAAGGGCAAAACTCAGCCGTTGATTTCGTTGGATTTCCCATCTCACAATTAAGGGCTACGCGACACCAGGTGACCGACAATGTCATCAGCACGCGAAGTTCGACGTGCAAATGGGCGCGCAATTGACGAGGTGTAGTCTGAAAACGTCCGTCGCGGGCACGTGGAAGCGGGACATCGCCATCTGCAGACCCAGAGTGCGACTGTTACCTTGTCGCCATGTGCGGGTAAATCCTGCAGTCGCCTTTGCCGCCACCCGTGACGACGCCGAGAATGCAAACCACAATCTGGGCAGATGCCTCTCGGTGCCAAAACGCCCGATACAAGCCACTCGCCGGAATCACGCCGCTTAACGCCTTGAACCCAAACGTCGCTCCCGGGCGACCAGTGCTTTTTTGAAATCACGACTATCCCTCCTGAAAGCTCCAAGCTCAGGATAGTTGCACCACACAGATTGAGGCAGAACCCAATTAAGGGCTACGCGACACCTGTTAAGGGGGCTCAGTCTACACACAAGCATTCAGCAGGGTTGCGAGCTAGCTGGGCGTGTCGTGCAGCAATCCGGTGCCTTAGTGCCTGTTGCTGAAACGATCGTTACCAATGCGTAGATCGCGTGACCTGCTACCCTGAACTTCCCTCGTTTTGATGTAGAGGTCCGTATCTACGTGCGCTGCTCCCCAAGTTTGGACCTTCGGAAGCTGGATATTTCCAGCTCCGGCGCTGCGAGAACCGAAGTAATTACTATACAACATTGCCAATCTTCCGGACACGCCTCGCAACTCATCCAGCCTGTGTCCCTTTCTCGTGACACAGAGCCCAGACCGCTTGGTCAGCCTCGGTTATGCGGCGCTCATGACCGTAGTGGCCCGCTCGGCGCCGCGCTTGAAAAAGACGTAGTACAGCACGGGTGCTGCGATCAGCGTAAGGATCGAGGCAAAGGCAAGCCCGCCCATGATCGTCGCCGCCATCGACTGAAAAAACGCATCCGACAACAGTGGCAACATCCCAAGAATTGTCGTCGCCGCGGCCAGAAACACCGGCCGCAGACGCGAGGTGGAGGCACTGACAATGGCCTCGTCCAGAGACAGAGCCGGATCGGCTGCTCGGATCAGATCGATCTCCTCAACCAGCACGATGCCGTTCTTGATCAGCATCCCCGACAGCGACAATAGCCCCAGAAGCGCGGTAAATGTAAACGGCAAACCTGACGCCAGTAGAGCCAGGCTCACGCCGTTGACCGCCATTGGCACCAGAAGCCAGATGATGATTGGCTGGCGCAGCGCGTTGAACAAAAGCACCGAAATCAACACCATGATAATGACGCTGAATGGCAATTGCGCGCCAAGGGCGGCTTGGGCCTCGGACGCGCTTTCAAGCTCTCCGCCCCACTCCATGGTATAGCCCTCGGGGATGTCCATCTCTTCAATGGTTTTTTGGACCTCGGCTTGCACCTCTGCCGCTGTCAGGCCGCGCGGAATATCAGCCCCGACGGTGATCACCTCTTCGCGATTTCGACGTTGTAGCAGCGTGTCTTGCGGCACGAAGCGGAAGCCTTCGATTACTTGTTCCATAGGCACCAGGGTGCCACCGCTCTCTGAATAAATCATGTGATCGGTCAGCGCGATCGCCGCATCTTGCGGTGCCCGGATCACGATAGGGATTTGCCGATCTCCTTCGCGGAAGGTCCCGGCGCTATTTCCTTCGGTGGCGAATTGTAGCGTCTCTGTGATGTCAGTCCGGGACACGCCCGCGTTCTGTGCGCGCTCCGCAGCGTAAACAGGGCGCAGCACCAATTCACGTTCGCGCCAGTCCTGCCGCGGGCTGATGATGTTGTCCGAAGCGGCCTGCATCCGGGCAATCGCCCGATCTGCCAAGGCGCGCAATACATCAGGGTCACGGCCAGAAAACCGCACCTCGATTGGCGCACCTCCGCCGGGGCCAAAGGCCAACCGTTTTACCCGGAATTCACCCTGCGGAAGACTTGCATTTGCAAAGGCTTCCAACGCGTCCATCTCTTGCTCGATCACTTCGAGCGAGTCCACGCGCACGATCAGGTGACCGTAGCTGGGGTTCGGATCCTCAGCCTGGTAGGTCAGCATGAACCGCGCCGCCCCTTGCCCGACAAAGGCTGTCACGGCAGAAACCGCGTCGCGGTCGCGCAACCAGTCTTCGAGAACCGCGAGATCATCAGAGGTCTGGTGGATTGATGCGCCCTGCGGCAGTTTGTAATGCACGAAATAGAGCGGCGTATTGCTGTCGGGAAAGAACTGCTGCTTGATTTGGCCGAACATCGCGTAACAAACAACGGTGCCGCCGATCAGCGCAAGAATGACCAGCCAACGCAGTTTCAAAGAGGCGCGCAGCACGGCGGCATAGCCCCGGAAGAGCGCGCCATCATACCCATCTGCCGTCCCTTCTTCGCCTTTCTTGAAAAAGTAATGCCCCAAAAGAGGGGTCGCGGTCAGGGCCAACACCCAGGACAACAGCAACGAAATCGCGATCACCGCAAAGAGCGAGAACAAGAATTCCCCCGTGGCATCTGGAGACAGGCCAATTCCGGCAAAGGCCATGATGCCGATCACGGTCGCACCCAGCAGCGGGATTTGCGTCTTGCTTGCGGCCTCTGTGGCGGCGTCGCGCGAGGATTTGCCATGCCGCATTGAAATCTGCATGCCCTCCGCCACCACGATGGCGTTGTCGACGAGCATCCCCATTGCGATGATCAAAGCACCCAGCGAGATACGCTCCATCTCAATCGCACCAAGCGCCATGAAAAACAGCGTCCCCACCACGGTCAGCAGCAGCGTGGATCCCACAACGATGGCCGCGCGCCACCCCATGAAAACCGCCAGAACCGCGACCACAATACCAACCGACATGGCAAGGTTGACGAGAAAGGCGTTCGAGGCCTCTTCGACCACAACATGTTGGCGATAGATCGACTGGATCGAGATGCCGAGCGGCAACTCCGCGCGCAACTTGTCCAGCTGGGCATCGACCCGCTTCCCGACTTCGACGATATTCTCTGTTGCAAGGCCCGCAACGCCAAGTGTGAAGGCCTCCTGCCCGTTATGACGGGTAATCAGACTGGGGTTGGCTTCGCGCCCACGAAAGATATCGGTAAAATCAAAAAGGTTGAGGACCTGTCCACCCGCGCCGACAGAAAGGGCTGCGATTTCGGATACGCTATCGGATCCTTCGGGCCGTTGGAGCAGAGTTCGCCCATCCGGTCCCCACAACATGCCACCGTCAACAATCTCGTTGGCGCTGTTCACGGCGCCGGCAACAGCGGCGGGCGGAATACCCAGCGTCGCAGTAAGCGCAAGGTGCGGCTCGATGTAGATCACTTCGTTAGGCACGCCTGAGAGCACAACATCTGACACGCCATCCACCAGCAGCAACTCCCGCCTGAGGAAGGAAGATAGATCATTCACCTCTGCATCGGAGAAGCCCGGCGCTGTGACTGCATAGTAGAGCCCGTACACATCTCCAAAGCTATCGTTCACAAAGGGCGGCGTCGCCCCGCTGGGCAACGCCGCCTCGGCCACGCGATTGCGCAGCTTGGTCCAGATTTCGGGTAACTCGGAGCCGTCATAGGTATCCTGCATGTTCACAGTGATCCAAGACAGGCCAGGCTGGTTCATGGACTCAATGTCCTTGACCTCGCCCATCTTCTGAATCGCGGATTCCAGCGGTTCAGTTACCTCACGCGACACTTCTTCGGCAGAAGCGCCGGGATACTGGGTGACAACCACAGCGGTCTTGATAGTAAAGGCAGGGTCTTCCAGTCGGCCGAGGTTCGCAAAGCCCCAGATACCACCCAGCAGGCAGATCAACATGATGATCCAAGTGTAGATCGGGCGGTCGATGGATCCGCGCGCAACATCCATGGTGTTAGTCTCCGAAGCCAATAAAGCGGCGCACGGCAGTGCCATCGGCCAGCGCGCTCGCGCCGCTGACGACAATCTCTTGACCGTCGCTCAGACCCTCAACGACTTGAGCAGTGCCGCGATTGGTCGGCTCTATTGTGATTGGGGTTCTGGTCACAGTGCCCCTGCTGGCTCCGGTCGGGCCAAAGACCATGACATAGGTCTCATTGTCATTCCCAATCACGACGGCTGAGGTTGGCACCTCAAGACTTTGACCGCCGGTTTGCAAGACCGCTGTGACTTCGACGGAGGACCCCGGAAGAACGATCAGATCTTCGGGCAAGGGCATGCCAAGCGTGATGGAGTAGGTCTGCCCGATCTCCGCCGTCTCGGCATTGTATTCACGCACCTCAAGCGGGAAGCTGCGATCGCTTGCCGGAAATTGGGCCGTGAACACCACGTTGGGATCTTGGCCCGCGCGCTGAAATAGCGTTTCGGGTACGTCGATCTCGATCCGCAGTTCGGACAGATCGTGCAGCCGCACAATCGGCGTGCCAGCGGTTACCGTTGAGAAATTCGGCACCAGACGCGAGGCGACAATACCGTCAAAGGGCGCAACCAGCGTGGCATGTTCCAGGTTCCGCTGTGCGTCACGCAGAGCAACATCGGCGATTGTCATAGTTGTCCGCGCATCCTCAAGGTTGGTTTCCGCGACCGAAGACCCGGCCAGCTTTTCAAACCGTTCCACAGTGCGCCGTGCCTGATCTTCGTTCGCTTGCGCTTGTTCCAGCGCCAGCTCAAAAGGCTCCAGATCCATCCGAGCCAACGCGCTGCCCTTGGAGACCGCCGCCCCCTCGTCCAGCGACAATTCGACGATCTGTCCACTGACTTGAAACGCCAGATCAACGGTAGCCCGTGCAACAACCTTGCCAAAGAAAACGCGCTCTAATTGGGACGCGCCCGCGGTGACTGGCGCAAGCTTCACGAAAGGAGCGTCGTCCGCGTGGGCCGCCGTGACGATCACTCCCAACGCAATGCCCAGCATACCGCCAAAACGGCAAGTGAATCGCATCGCCCGATGGGCAATCTCATAAGCTTTGACCATGCTTAGCCTTCCTTGTTCTCTGTAGGGTCTGCCTCGGGTTGCGAGGCAGCCGTGGTGCAAAGCTGCCGAAGCGTTACGAGTTGCTGAATCAGGTCTGCGCGATCCCGTGCGGTCATGCCGGCGGTTTTGGCCGCACGCTGCACGAAGTCCGACAGCTCGGCCACGTCCAGACCCCTATTCGAAAAAACCTGCGCATGCGGTACAAGCGTGTCGAAGATTACCGCGCGAAAACGTTCGGCCGACTGCTGCAGAGCCTCTTCGCTGACGGCATTGACCCCGTCGATGAAATCCTGCGCATTCGGCATTGTCTGTATCGTGTCGTACCCACGGACCACCATTCGGTCGAAGATCAGGTCAAGCCTGGCCCCCAATGAATTCGCCGCCTGCAAGTCTGCGTGGATCTCTGCAAGGGCAAGGTCCGTGTATCGTTTGATCAATCCGCGCAGGATATCGTCCTTGTTGCGAAAATGATTGTAGAGCGTCTGACGCGACACGCTCGCTACTTCGCACAGGGCGCTCATGCTGGTGCGCTTCACGCCGTAACGCGAAAAGACATGCAGTGCTGCGTCCAATATTGTTGATTCCAGTTCGGCCATCGACCCGTTCTGCCTTTGCATGAAGGCCGAAAGTGGACAAAAGCACCAAGATTGTCAATCTGTAAATCTGTAAAACTGCGTCCAGAAAGCCGCGGTTCTCCTAGTCGGCCGCCTGGTGCGGTCTTGTGGGTCAGGCATTGCGACCTGTGCGCATACCCTCGGTATCGATGCGCCACATCCGATATCGCCCCTGCCCAGTCACTTCGCGGGTCAAACCCTTTGCCTCCATCCACGCCAGATTGCGCTGAACGGCGGCGCGGCTGGCTCCGGTCATGGACTCAGCCATTGGGGCGGAGACCAAGGGCCATTGAGAGAAAGTGTTTCGCAAGGCGACCGGCGTGCGGCCAGACAATTGCGCCATGATGGTCTCTGCGCGCGCGGTCCACGCTTCGATATCGTCAAGTGTTCGCGTCGCCGTTAGAATTGCGCTGTTCATCCCATCCAGCCAGTGGGCCAGGCGTTCGGGTGGCAAGCCCGAGACACGCAGCCCCCCTGCCCCGCCCATGGCGAGCGGTGCGAAGATGGCGCCGCTTCCGTCGCTGGCCGCGATCCTGGACGCGGTGACGGCGGCTTCCATCAGGTCGTCGTGCCCACCGAGGCCCGCCAAGCCCCAGAGATGAAAACCCATGCAAGCCCGCGTGATTGGATGCAAGTCGCCCGCAGCGGCCATGACGTCCAGCCATCCGCCTGCGCGATCCCCGAAACGCTCAGCGCTGTCTTCAATATTCTCGGGGTCGCGGCGATCCAGGAAGGCGGCCAAATCGGCCTCCGGTCCGGGACCGCCTGTCAGGCGTCGAACAGCCCAGTGGGCGCGTGCCAGCGCATTTGGGTCATCCTGTGCACCTGACAGCCGCATCGATACCCAGAGCGCCAGACGATCAAAACTCACCCGATCCCCTGCAAACCAACTGAGGTCCGCCGCCTCGATCAACGCGAGCCGATGCCGCCAACCTTCCGGGCCTCGCAGCAGCCGGTCATCCAGAGCCCCCAGGCGTCCAGCCACGCGGGCCAGCCGCGCAGCGTGAAGCCCCTCTGCCCTTGTCCAGTCTTCGATGACAGCAGTGTCGGGCGGTTCTGCCCGCGGCCCGGGAGGCAAATCATCCGGCTCTTCTTCGAGTGGCCCAGGCAGGAACCAGAGATCATCCTCGCGAGCCTCTTCCTCCCCTTCGATTGTGATGAGGGGGTCGTCAAAATCATCATTCAAAGTAGAGGCCTGTGGTCTCATATGTGCAAAATACTGTGTTTTTGCACATTACCCAAGTGATTTTGATGCAGTTGCCCACGCTCTTTATATGGTACGCGTGCGCGGCTGTCGGCGGAACCTCTCAGATCGGGCTCAGCACAAGGAAACCAAGGGTTTTTGGACGAGCACGACGAGAGAGCACTTACTTGCATTCGTTTACAAACGGTCGATTGTTCACGTGATCCGCATTTGTAAAGAGCCAGAGAAAGGGAAGCCCGGGTGCCGGGCTTGAAAGGATAGAGAGAGGCTCTTCCGGGTCCGGCATGACAAGGACCCTGATCATGGCCAAGACCACGACCCGATCGAAACCCGCCACCAAGAAAAAGACCGAAGGCACTGGACCGGCAACGCCCGACGGCGCCGCCGGCGTCCGGATGATCTCACTCGACCAGTTGGAGCCGAGCCCGCTCAACGTGCGCAAGGTTGCGGCAAGCGCCAGCGATGACGCCGAGCTCCTTGCCAGCATTCGTGAGACAGGCATCAAGCAGAACCTGGTGGTTCATGCTCTGTCTGAGACACGTTTTGCGGTCGATGCTGGCGGCCGCCGCCTCAAGGCGCTGAAGCAGCTCGCACAGGACGGCGTCATTCCCGTTGATCACCCGGTGCCCTGCCTCGTCGAAGATGAGCGCAATGCTGTGCTCACCTCCGCCACGGAAAACCTCCAGCGCGCGGCGATGCACCCGGCCGACCAGTTCGAGGCCTTTGAGGCGATGATCGGCGAGGGGCGCAGTGAAGACGAGATCGCCCTGAAGTTCGGCGTCTCGGTCGACCTGGTGCGCCGCCGGCTTAAGCTTGCCCGTGTCGCGCCGGAAATCATCGAGCAGTTCCGTGCCGGTGATCTGACCCTCGAATGCGTCATGGCCTTCACGTTGACCGACGACCATGATCGCCAGCTTGCGGTCTGGAACGCAGTGAAGGGCGGCTATCACATCCATCCACAGAGCATCAAACGCCAGCTGACCGAGACGGCGCATTCGGCGAACTCGGCCCTCGGGCGCTTTGTTGGCATCGAGGCCTATGAGGTGGCGGGCGGTATTCTGCTACGCGATCTCTTCGACGACCGTGCGAGTGCCCATATGGAAAACCCCGAACTCCTCGAGCGCCTCGCCATTGAGAAACTGCAGGCTGCGGCCAAACCCTTCGAGGCGGCGTGGAAATGGGTCGAAGTGCATCTCTCGGTGGACTACGGCGCGTTTCGCAGTTTCGGGCGGGTCTATCCACAGGATATCGACCCCGATCCGGACCTGCTCGCCGAGGAAGAGCGTCTGATTGCGCGCGAGGAAGAACTGGCGGCGCAGAATGACGGCGAGGACTGGACCGACGCTGAAACCGAAGAGTACTACGCCATCGAGCCGCGCCTGCGCGAGATCGAAGCCCTGCAGCGCGAACGGCAACCTTACGCGGACGAATATCGTGCTATCGCTGGCGTGGTTCTGACCATCGGTCATGACGGGGCGTTGCGCGTCGAGAAGGGTCTGGTGCGGCCCGAGGATATTCCAGCCGCGCCCGAGCCCGGCGAGACCACCGCAGATGCGGATGGCGCCCCCTCCCCTGCCCGTCCGCAGGTGACGCCGCCAACCTCCTCGACGCCGGTGCCGAACTCCGACCCTGCCGCCACGCTGCGCAAGGCGGACGGGATTTCAGCAAGCCTCGCCGACGATCTGCGGGCAACCCGTCAGCACATCCTGCGGGCGCATCTGGCGGCGGATTTCGAGGTAGCGTTCGACGCGATGCTCTATGCGCTCTGCGAACAGGCTCTGGGGCGGTCCTACAATAACGAGGCGCTCGACATCTCGGTCCGTCCTTTCCAGGCGCAAAACCGCGAGGTGCTGCACACGGACACCGTCGCCCAGAAGATGCTCGAGGCGCTGAAACAGGACCTCGCCACGGACTGGATGAAGCTGGAGAAACCCGAGGACTTCCGGGCCATGTCGGCGCTGCCCATTGCCGACAAGCAGGCGCTTTTCGCCTGGGCGACGGGTCTGGCGGTTAAGCCGCAGCTCTCCTCCGACAATCGCCCTTCCACGATCATCGAGGAGATCGGCGCGCGGCTTGACGTCGATGTGGCGGCCTGCTGGCGCCCGACTGCGCAGAATTACTGGGGTCGGGTCAACAAGGGGCATGCGGTGGCCACTGCGCGCAAGCTGATCGGCGACGACTACGCCGAAGATCGCAATCGCGAGCGCAAGGGCGATATCGCGGCCGCGATGGAACGGGCTTTCGCGGAAACGGCGGGCGAGACGGAAGGGTTCAACGCCGCGACGGTTGCAAAGACGACGCGCTGGCTGCCTGACGGGATGGTCTTTGCCGGTGCGACGGAGGCTGACGCCAAAATGACTGGCGATGCGCCCGAGGCCGAGGAAGGCGACGTGCCCGCGGCAGATCCTCTGGCCGAGGCGGAGAGCGATGAACCATCGTCCTTGCCCGCTTTCCTCAGCGGGGATGCGGCCTGACGCAGCAAACACCGATCTGAACCTGACCTGAGCCTTGGGCCGTCCTCACATCGAGGGCGGCCCTTTCCGGCTGACGGGTTGCCTACAGCCGATATCGGATCGGCTGGCCCGTCCCGGAGATATCCCATGACCACCACACTCGATCTCGATCCCGTTCGGGAAGCCGCGCTGATCGCCGCGCAAAACGATGCGTTTCGCCGCTCGATCCTCGGCACGACCCCTGTCGCCGATGCCCCGCAGGGCCAGTTCGTGATGACACGCGGCGTCGCGGCGCTTGGGCCCGACGCCCAACTGGAGCTAACCCGCTGTGTTGCCGCGTTTGACGGGTTCGATGCCGACAGCGACCCGCAGTGTTGGCACGAGATGGGCGTCATCGACCTCGATGGCACAACCGTCTGGTTCAAGGTCGATTTGTACGACGTCGACTACCAATATGGCTCGCCTGAGCCCTCCGATCCCGCGCAAACGCGCCGCGTCCTGACCCTGCTTCTGCCGTCGGAATACTGACGCCCTCCACCCCCAATCGCCGCCCTGGACCGCCCTTGCACAAAAGGCGGTCCTTTCGGGCTGGCGGGTTCCAAGGGGTGCGATGATCGCGTCCGGCCTGCTGCAGGAGACCAGAGATGGCCAAGACACTCGACTACCAGATCACCCTCTATCCCGCGCATCGTGACGGCGCCTTCGTTGTTACCCAGTTCCAAATGCTGGGGAGCTACCCCGAAAAGTGCATCCAGGCCGCGGGCATGGATGACCTCATCGACAAGGTGACGCAGTTCGCCATGGAACATGGCGAAAGCTGCAGCGCTTCGGTGCGCTGCCTCGCCCCGCGCAAACCACCGGGGTTCAAGCGCGCGACCGAGAACCTCTATTTCAACCTGGTTGACCGGACGGCTGAGAAACGCGGCACCGCGGCAGCCTGAAGCCCGCCAAAGGAAGCCTCCGGGGCGGCCTGGCTGAGCGGTCGCCCTCCCCTTCCCTCAATTCCAAAGGACAAAAGACATGACACAAGCGACTGATTTCTACGCACAGATGCTCGACTCCCAGAGACGTGCAGCCGAGCAACGGGTCGAGACCCGCGCTTCCCTTCTCTGTCAGCTGCGGGCCCTCGGTGTGAGGAGCATCGAGGTGCAATACGAAGGCTACGGCGATTCCGGCAATGTCGAGGATGTCGTGGTGGCCCCTGACACGGTCACCCTGACGGACGAGTTGCGGCGCCGGGTCGAAGACTTCGGCTGGGATTTTGCCTATGCGCTGAGTCCCGGTTTTGAGAACAACGAAGGTGGCTATGGCGAACTGACCTGGGCACTCGAGGCGGACAAGATCGATGTCAGCCACTCGAACCGCTATATCGAGACCAACACCACCGAACACGAGGGGCTTTGACATGGCACATCCCCTCCACCACGCCGAAAGCTCGGCCCGAAAGTTCGGCGGCGTTCCAGATGACTATCAGTTCGTGCATGACTGGTTTGATGCGTCCAAGGAACACCTCGCGGTTTTCACCCATCGCGCACATCGGCATCACACGCTTGGGATTTTCGAAGCCGAGCGGCTGTTCGGGCGCAGCCTGACCAACAGTGCGGGCCGGGTCGTGCCGATCCGCTGGATCTGCGAACAGCATGTGCGCGAAGACTGCCAGGGGCGCATCCCGTCGTTGGCGGATTGGCTTGGCCGCATTCAGCCGGAGCCGTGGATGGCCAATGGGCGGATCGACAACGACCTGACGCAGATTAGCAGCGATCCGCGCGCGGCTTGGATCGAAGCAGTCGCCAATCACCAGACCATTCTCGGCTTTGAGGATTGGCTGCTGAAGGTTTCTGTCGAGCACGTCCAGCATCGCGAGAACCGCGCCGCCGCCTGATCCATGGGGGCAATGACGCCAACGCCCCTCGGAAAGCACTCTGACCGACCCGCTCGAGCCTCTACCGGCCGGGCGGGTCGATTTCGTTTCAAGAAAGGACATCGATATGCACGACCCTGTCTATGAGGAGGCCCACCGCGGCCACACCATCAAGATCTACCACGACCCCGACGCTGAGAGCCCGCGGGAGTGGTCCAACCTCGGCACGCTGATTTGTTGGCACCGCAGATACCGCCTGGGTGACAGCCACTTCTTCGACAGCCCCGAGGCGTTCTTGCGCGATCTCTCGGGCGTCTCAGCGCAGAGCGACCTTTCGATGGACCAGCTGCGGGACCGCGCCGAACGCAAGTCCGTCCTGCTGCCCGTGTTTCTCTACGACCATTCCGGCCTCGCAATGAACACGATCGGGTTCCATTGCCCGTGGGATTCCGGTCAGGTCGGTTACGTCTATGTGACGCTCGAGGCGGTTCGGAAAGAGTTCGGTGTGAAACGCGTCACCAAGGCGCTGCGCGAGAAGGCTGAAGACATCCTGCGCGGCGAAATCGTCAGCTACGATGCCTATCTTGGCGGTCGGGTCTATGGCTATGTCATTGAGCAGGACGGCGAGGAGGTCGACGCCTGCTGGGGGTTCGTCGGGCACTATGAGCTGGACTGCCTGTCGGAGGCGTGTGCTTTTGTGGACCAGCTGAACTTGCAGGATGTACACAGACCCGCTGGCGAGCTGGGCGCAAGCCCACCCCCGAGTTGAATTGATCACAGTACTCATATATCTTATTCATGCGTATTCTGGAGGTGGGCATGGCAAGTACAAGCGTCACACTTGGTCCCCATTGGGACGAATTCATCGCCCTGATGCTGAAGGAGGGCCGTTACGGGTCAACCAGCGAGTTGATCCGTGCCTCCTTGCGTCTTATGGAGGAGCAGGAAGGTCAGCGGGCGCGGCTTCGGGTTGCCTTGATGGAGGGCAAGCAATCCGGTGATGCCGGACCGCTCGATATGGATGAAATCAAGCGCGAAGCGCGGAGCCGCTCCGGCGCTCCTGATGCGTGACATTCATCACTCCCAGGCGGCAAGAGCCGATCTCGTCGACATCTGGGTCGAGACGTACCGACACTGGGGCGAGGCGCAGGCGGACCGCTATCTCGACGACATCGATCGCGCAGTGACGGGGCTGATAGACAATCCTCAAATGGGTGTGGACTGTTCCGATCTCTTGCGGGGTGCGCGCAAGCTGATCACGGGCCGGCACCTCGTGTTCTACGAAGTGCTCCCGGACAAGATATTCGTGATCCGGGTCCTGCATCAATCCATGGACTTGCCGCGACATCTGCGGCCGGCCTGACATCGGGCAAACACGCACCGGGGCTTTGCCAGAAAGAGCGAGAGGCAGGGCGGGAGGGGTGACCCCTCCCGGGTGAGAGAGTGCGCGCGGGGCTTGGGGCCAACCCTCAACCCCGGAGATTGCCGATGAACGCTCACCCCCATTCCGCCCCGTTTGCGCCCGAGGCCCCTGCCCTGCCTGATGCTTCGCGCTTCGCCCACAACCTGATCCAGGCTGCGAGAACCCTCGTCCCCCTGTTCGAGGCCGGCAGGTCCATCGACGCTGCCGCGCTGCGCGCCGCGATGGAAGATGCCTTCGGCGCCAGCGACGCCAGCGGTGCCTGGGTCTGGAAAGATGCCTACGAGGCCGCCGAGACCGCCCAGATCCTGATGCTCTCGCGCTACGGCGCGTTGATGCAGCGACAGGCACCCTCGCCGCAGGCCTTCCTCACCATGATCGAACGCCTCGCCGGTCTGGCACCGTCCCAAACACGGCGCTCCGAAGACAGTGTCCGTCTGCAGCAATTCTCAACGCCTTTGCCGCTCGCCGCTATCGTCGCACAGGCGGCGGAGTTTCGGGATGACGACCTGGTGCTCGAGCCCTCGGCCGGCACCGGCATGCTGGCGGGTTTCGCCCGAATTGCAGACGCGCGCCTGGCGCTGAATGAACTCGCCGAAACGCGACGCGCCCTGCTGGAAAACCTGTTCCCCGATGCCGCCGTATCAGGCCACGACGCCGCCTCGATCGACGATCGGCTCGACCGCTCGATCACGCCCTCGGTCATCGTGATGAACCCGCCCTTCTCCGCTGCGAACCATGTTGAAGGCCGGTTCCACCAAGCAACCAGTCAGCACGTTCTGTCCGCCTTGGCACGCCTTTCGCCGGGCGCACGCCTTGTCCTCATCACTGGCGAAAGCTTCCGACCCTCGACGAAATCCTTCCAGTCGACGTTTCAGCGGATTGGCCAAAGCGCTGAAGTGGTGTTCTCCGCTGCCATCGACGGCAAGGTCTTCGCACGGCATGGCACCACGATCGACACGCGGCTGACGGTAATCGACAAGCGTGTAGTCTACGAAAGCGAGACCGCACCTGTCGACAACGCGACCACCTACCATCCGATCTGCGCGACAACGGCCGATCTTCTCAACGCGGTGCTGACCCACTGCCCGGAGCGCCGCAGCCCCCCACCCTGCCCAACAACATCGGCCCTCTCGGACCCGTCTCGGCCAACCCGCACCAACCTCCATGCCCTGCGCAATGCCGCCCGCAGAGAAAGCCGTGCGCTGGCTGCAGATCGCGCCAAACATCCCTTTGATGAAATCGAGACGACCACGCTCGACTACCTGCCGCAAGCCTGGACCGAACCCGACGGTGCGCTGCAGGACACGGTCTACGAGGCCTATGACCTTCAGACGATCCGGATCGACGGCGCGGCTGAACATCCGACCGCGCTGGTGCAATCCGCCGCCATGGCCTCGGTCCCGCCGCCAGTGCCGACCTACCGCCCGCTCCTGCCGAAGAGCATCGTCGCGGACGGCCTTCTCTCCGCACCGCAACTCGAAAGCGTCATCTACGCGGGCAATGCGCATCAGACGCATCTCAAGGGCTGGTTCAAGCGCGGCGAGATCGAAGGCCAGCTCATGGCAGCGGCCGAGGAGGACGAAGGCGCCTTCCGCCTGCGCAAGGGTTGGTTCCTCGGTGATGGTACCGGCTGCGGCAAGGGGCGGCAGGTCGCGGGCATCATCCTCGACAACTGGCTGCAGGGACGACGCCGGGCTGTGTGGGTCTCCAAGAGCGACAAGCTCATCGAGGATGCGCGGCGCGACTGGATGGCACTCGGGGGGCGCGAAAGCGATATCGTTCCACTCTCGAAGTTCCGTCAGGGCGGCGACATCAGGCTTCCCGAAGGCATCCTTTTCGTCACCTATGCCACGCTGCGCTCAGCCGAACGCGAGGGCAAAGCCTCCCGCCTCGACCAGGTGACGTCCTGGCTCGGCGAAGGGTTCGATGGGGTCATTGCTTTTGATGAAAGCCACGCCATGGCGAATGCCGCCGGCGAAAAGTCCGACCGTGGCGACAAGAAGGCGTCCCAGCAGGGCCTCGCTGGCCTCGCACTGCAGAACGCCGTGCCAGATGCCCGCGTGCTCTACGTCTCGGCCACTGGCGCGACGGTCGTCGGCAATCTCGCCTATGCTTCGCGGCTTGGCCTTTGGGGCACCGGGGATTTCCCCTTCATGACACGGGCCGAATTCGTTGCCGCGATGGAGGCTGGGGGAATTGCGGCCATGGAAATGATCTCGCGTGACCTGAAGGCGCTCGGGCTATATCTCGCGCGGTCCCTCTCCTATGCCGGGGTCGAGTACGAGATGCTGGTGCATGAGCTGACACCTGCCCAAGTCGCGATCTACGACAGCTACGCCGATGCCTATCAGATCATTCACACCAACTTGGAGGCGGCGCTTCAGGCGTCGGGTATTTCCTCCGAGACGGACACCTTGAATGCCCAGGCGAAATCCGCCGCGCGCTCGGCCTTCGAGAGCAACAAGCAGCGCTTCTTTAACCATCTCATCACCGCCATGAAATGCCCCTCGCTGATCCGCTCTATCGAGGCGGACCTCGCTGCGGGGCATTCGGCGGTGATCCAGGTGGTCTCGACCAGCGAGGCGGTCATGGAGCGTCGCCTCGAAGAGATCCCACCCTCGGAATGGGACGATCTGCAGGTCGATTTTACGCCAAGGGAGAACATCATGGACTACCTGATGCATTCTTTCCCGACGCAGCTCTTCGAGCCCTACACCGACGAGAACGGCGATCTGCGCTCGCGCCCCGCCCTCGATGGCGATGGCAATCCGATCATCTGCCGAGAGGCAGAGCGGCGGCGGGACGATCTTGTCGAGCATCTTGGTGCCCTCGCCCCGGTGCAGGGCGCGCTCGACCAGATCCTCTGGCATTTCGGTGCGGACGCCGTGGCCGAGGTCACGGGGCGCAAGCGGCGCATCGTGAAAACGCCTGAGGGGCGGCTCAAGGTTGAGAACCGCCCCGCCTCGTCGAACCTGGGAGAAACCCAAGCCTTCATGGATGATGCCAAGCGCATCCTGATCTTCTCTGATGCGGGTGGCACCGGACGCAGCTATCACGCCGATCTGGGGGCCAAGAACCAGCGCCTCCGGGTGCATTACCTGCTGGAGCCCGGCTGGAAGGCCGACAATGCGATCCAGGGGCTGGGGCGCACCAATCGGACCAATCAGGCGCAGCCGCCGCTCTTTCGCCCCGTGGCGACCAATGTGAAAGGTGAGAAGCGGTTTCTCTCCACCATCGCGCGCCGCCTCGACACGCTCGGGGCGATTACCAAGGGACAGCGCGAGACCGGCGGTCAGAACATGTTCCGCGCAGAGGACAACCTCGAGAGTCCCTACGCGCGGGCGGCGTTACGGCAGTTCTTCTACAAGCTGCGCGCGGGCAAGATCGAGGCCTGTTCCTACGCGAAGTTCCAGGAGATGACCGGCCTGACGCTTGATGAGGCGGATGGCACGATGAAAGAAAACCTGCCGCCGATCCAGCAGTTCCTGAACCGCTGTCTGGCACTTCGCATCGACATGCAGGACGCGATTTTCGAGGCCTTCGGCGGGTTTCTTTCGGCCATCATCGAGGACGCGCGCCAGGCGGGCACGCTCGATGTAGGCCTTGAGACGCTCAAGGCCGAGAAATTCGTGATCACCGACCGGAAGGTGATCTTCGAGCATGAGGCGACCGGGGCAACGGCGACCGCGCTCACCGTCGAGCGCACGGATCGCAACGATCCGCTGGCCCTGCCTCGCGTCAAAGCCATCTGCGCCGATACAAAAGGCGCCACGCTCTGCTGGAACACCTCCTCCAAACGCGCGGCGCTGATGGTGAAAGCGCCGGCCTTCATGGACGAGGATGGTGTGCCGATCCTGCGGGTGAAACTGCTACGACCCATGACGACCGAGATCCTCGCGCTTTCCGAGTTCTCTAAATCGCACTGGGAAGAGATCGATGATGCGGTGTTCGAACAGCTCTGGCGGGCCGAGGTTGACGCAGTGCCGGAGTTTACGACATCCAAGATCACGCTGATCTGCGGGTTGCTCCTGCCGATCTGGGACCGGCTGCCCGCCGATAACATGCGCATCTATCGGCTGCAGACCGAGGATGGGGAACGTGCCATCGGCCGTCTGGTCAGCCAGGAGCAGCTTCTCAATGTCTACGCGCGGCTCGGGCTGGACTGCCAGATCGAGATGACGCCGGAGGAGGTGTTCGGCGCGGTGATGGAGGCCAAGACGACCCTGAGCCTCCTTGGCGGCTACCAACTGCGCCGCTCTATTGTCATGGGACAGCCGAGGCTCGAGCTGATCGGCGCATCGGGCGCGGCGCTGCCCGGTTTGAAGGCGATGGGCTGTTTCACCGAGGTGATCCAGTGGAAGACGCGTGTGTTCATCCCGGTAGATGGTACCGAGATGCTCGCGCGTGTCCTCGCCCAGCACCCAGTTGGCGCCAGCGCCGCGGAGGCCGCCGCATGAGCGCGCGGCACAGCATCGCGGACCTCTCGGCCGATCTGGCAGACCGCGCCGAGAGTTTCTGCCGCCAGTATTTCCCCGCGGGACGCAAGCAGGGCAACTATTGGCAGGTCGGCGATACCTCGGGCGCCAAGGGTCAGAGCCTTGCCATCCGGCTGCGGGCGCAGGGCGGTCGTAAAGCCGGGTCCTGGCAGGATTTCGCGACCGGTGAGTATGGCGACTTGATAGACCTGCTGCAGGAACGGCTCGGGTCGGTCACGCTCAAGGAAACGCTGAGGGAGGCCCGGTCTTTCCTCGGCGAGGCCCCCTGCCCCACCGTACCTCGTGAAACCCAAAGAGCTGAGCGCCCGAATGCAGATTCCAGCAAACGCATCGCGCGGGCGCGCAAACTCTTTGCCGCTGGCAAGCCGGTCCTGGGCACCTTGGCTGCCACCTATCTGCAAACTCGCGGGATAACACGGCTTGGACCTGCCCTGCGCTTTCACCCCCGGGTTTTTTTGTGGCAAGGCGAGGACGACTTCGATCTGCCGCAAAAGGCCCCTGCCCTGCTCGCGAAGATCAGCGACAATCGGGGCCAGATCACCGGATGCGCGCGCACCTATCTCGACCTGTCCACCGGCGGTTTGGCCGAGATCGAAAGTTCGAAACGGATCCTGGGGCAGCTGCAAGGCCATGCCATCCGTTTCTGGTCCGGCTCACCTCGCAGCGATCTCATCGTCGGCGAAGGTCTTGAGAATACCCTCTCGGTCGGCACCGCTCTCCCGGAGTTCGACCTCGCCTCCTGTCTCACCGCCACCCATCTCGGCCTCTTCATCCCGCCGCCGGGCATCAAGCGCATCTGGATCGCGCGGGACAATGACGAGGCAGGACGCAACGCATCAATGAGATTGCGTAACCAACTGGAATCGCTCGGAATTACCTGTGGTGAACTCGTGTCGCGTTTGGGCGATTTCAACGACGATCTGCTGGCTTTCGGCAGAGATGCGCTGCGCGGGTCCCTGCTCGAGGCCATGAAAGCACAAGGTCTGGAGATCGAGGACGAATGAGCGCGAACCTCCCCGGGGATGTCCGACAGGGCAAAGGTTCCGCCGGTTCGATCTGATCCCGTTTGGAAAAGGGGAGCGATGGACCGGCGGGTCGGGGCTGAGTGCCCCTCGCCCGGGCAGCAATGCGCCGCTACCCGGAAAATTCCCCTGAGCCTGCGGCTCATTCCTCGCGGAGACAATTTTCCGGCCCGCGGCGCATTCTCCGCTTCGCTCCGATCCTGACGGATGCGGCCCGGTCGCCGCCGGTCCTGGTATCGCCCCATCCAAATCGGGTCAGATCAAACAGAGGAACCAGCCAATGCCCCATCAGACAGACATCCAAGAGGAAACCGGCGTGACCTCCGCCATCCTCGACCACCTCGCACTTCACGGTGCAACGCCTGGGCCCGGCGAGACCGATCATCGCCCCCTGCCCCAGCCCGACGAGGTCGAACTCGCCATGGCGACGCTCTTTGACACCACCATTGGCCTTCTCACCGGCAGCCAGTTGGAAGACAATCTCGAAGAGATGCTCTGGTCCCTCACCTCGATCTTCCATCGCCGGCTCACCCATATCCAGAAGCTCCTCGATGACAACGAATTCGAGGTCCGGGAAAGTCTGGCCATCCAGGACGGTTCCGAGGTCGCCTCGGTCGAACTCGAGCGCCTCCAGATGATCGGGCTGAAGCTCTGGGACCATCGCGACGCCTTCGAACAAATGCGCGATCTGGCCGTGGACCACTTCTCTGCCGCCACCGGCTCTCCTTGGTTGCCCCGCACCGGATCACGCGTCTCGCATCGCGGCCTCACCTCCGCCGTGGTGGACAGTCGGGCCTATCTCTCGGCCAAGCGCCGCAAGGAGACCGAAGTGCACTGCCCCGAAGGCACGCGGATTGCGTTTTCGGGCGGGGACTATCAGGCCTACGATCTGATCTGGTCTGTCCTCGATGCCACCCATGCCAAATACCCCGACATGGTGCTCCTGCACGGTGGCACGCCCAAGGGCGCCGAGATGATCGCCGCCCGTTGGGCAGATACTCGAGGCGTCACCCAAGTGGTCTTCAAGCCCGACTGGAAGAGCCACGGCAAGGCTGCCCCCTTCAAGCGCAACGACAAGATGCTTGAGACGATGCCGCAGGGGCTGATCGCCACGCCCGGCTCGGGTATCACCGAGAACATCGTCGACAAGGCCCGCAAGCTCGGGATCCGCATCAAGAGGATCGGGGCTTAGGCCCCGGTTCTACAATGACATCAGTCAGAGCCCCCTGTGCGGTTCGCTCTATGAGTTCGCAGAGGTGCGCAGTTCTGCGGGATTTGGTCTGTCAGACTGCTGAGTGTGCGGATGAGGATTTCTAGCTGGCCGCTGTCGCGGGACTTCCTGCAGCCTCGTGACGCTCTCGCCGTCCCGCGATCAGCGGGATGTTCGCCGAATGGCACCCCATGTCGGCCAGGAAACCGACCAATCCGACGATCGTCTTGAACTCGCGCAACTTGAAGACGCTACGGCTCGTGACAAGCATCTTCGCGTCTTGGCCATCCTCCGTCACCGCGTGCACGACCCAAGAGCCATACCAACTGTTGTGGCGCTTCTCGGCAGTCTGGTTGCAGATCACCTCGATGAGGTAGCCACTTGAGAGCAGATCGCGCAGGCCATCCTCGGTGACCACGTTCGGTGTTGCGCCGTCCAACTGTTTATCCTCTTCACTTATGCCGACATGTATCGGGATTGGAACGGGTCCGAGCTTCTACCTGATCTTCCGAGTCGCATGCGTCGTTGCTCAGTTTCGCGCTGCCATACGGGACATCCTCGAAGTTCGCAACGCGGCCGGGATTGAAGTCGTCGGGAAGAGATGCGCATGTCTTCGTCTTGGCATTTCATCTTCTCCAGCCTGTCAGATCGCTTTCTGCTTGAGGCCCCTGATGACCCGACCAAGGAACGGAACACGGGCCGGTGTCGCGTTGCGACGAGACGTGGCGTGTACCCAAAGAGAATGTGTGACTGTGCAACGATCGCTTTGGCGTTCTTGACTGTCGGCTGTTCCCCTACCTTCCTCCGTGGCCCCCGCGCTTCTCCCTTAGTCTGAGTTGCATGACATGCTGGTCGCAGCTGTCGTCCCGTCCACAAAGGTTGTCGCCGATCTTTTTCCCCTGACCCTGCGGGTCATTCCGCGCGGATCAAAAAGACCGGCGCCTGCCCCTCTCCGCTGCGCTTCGCCTTCGGTGTGGACGGGCCTTGGCCAGCTGCAAGGTGACCATCATTGCAACGCAAACAAGGAGAAGAGCAATGACCACGAACTGCATCAAATTCACCAGCGCCGACATCGAAACCGCCAAGGGCGTCGGCTCCATCTCGACCCTGACTTTTGATCTCGACATCACGGTCGAACCCGTCGCAAGCACGAACCCGATGGCCCCCACGCACCGCGTCCTCGGCCGCTCCCCGCGCGGCAAACTGGTCGAGTGCGGCGGCATCTGGAAGAAGCAGAACAAGGAGACCGGCGCAGACTACTACACGCTGACCATCCGCGACCACGGCTTCAACGCCAACCTCGGCAAGGCTGCGAACCAGGACGATCTGTCCCTGCAGGCCGTCATCCCCTGGGGGCCGAAAGACGCCGCTTGATCTGAAGAATTGGGCCCGACATCGTTCGGGCCCAGCACCCGCAAGTCGATCTTGAACGCGTTCAAGATTAGATCGTTTTGCACCTCACCGCCTCTAATCATACTCCTGAATTCAGGTAGGCGCGTGGTATCTTCCAATTGCGCCCATAATAGTGCTACTATGAGTGGCGAAACGAGTCGAACTCGGAATCAACCGAAGTCGGGGCAGCGATATGAGCGGAAGTCTAGAACAGTTTTTGACCGACCTGTCACGAGGTCTGGAGCGCACAATGGTCGCCGTCAACAAAGAGTTGACGCTGCGCCATCGTATCAAG
Organism: Marivivens aquimaris; assembly: GCF_015220045.1. Classification (NCBI taxonomy): domain Bacteria; kingdom Pseudomonadati; phylum Pseudomonadota; class Alphaproteobacteria; order Rhodobacterales; family Paracoccaceae; genus Marivivens; species Marivivens aquimaris. Next base: position 25,019 of record NZ_JADBGB010000006.1, read on the forward strand.
CGCACATGGTCGATGCGACAGTGCGCTCGCTTCTTGAACGTCAGCATCCAATACTTGACCAAGTTTGCGAATGGTAACGACGACTTTCCAAAGGGTGAGTACGTTGGACGCGAGCGTGTCTTCAACCTTCATGAACTGATGCATATGCGCGCTTTGATGGCGGCGTCTGCAAAGCGTTCTTTTGACTATCTTGCGTGGCGCAAGCCCGGCGATCCGCTTCCAGTCATTTCATTTGCCAGCCAAAAGGGCGGAACCGCCAAGAGCCTTAGCGCTGCACATTTCGCACAGTACCTGAGCCTACATTACGGAATGCGTGTTGGCGTGATGGATGCGGACCCTCAGAGCACGATCACACTTTACTTTGTAGGCGGTGAGGGGTTGTCTCAAATGCCTACTGAAGAAACGCCATCGATGGTGGACTTCGCGGGCCTCTTCCAGTCTGAGGAGGCGCCGTACACGGAGCACTCTGCGAAGACGCTGGATAGCTTCTTTTTGAAGACTTCTTGGCCAGGGCTTCGATTGGTTCCAGCGCACGGAGAGACCTCTGAGGGCGAAATTCAGATCGCCCGCTTGGTTCGCGAAGCTCCTGCAGGCAAGAGTTTCTACCGCTACCTTCGGGACGCGATTGATCGCTGGAAAGAAGCGCACCCTCCGGCAACTGCTCCCAATGAACTTGTTACGGATGGAAAGGTCGATCCTGTCCGACTTGAGCATGCGCTGAACGAAACGCTGGATTGCATCATTATTGATTATCAACCGGCGCTGACGCTTTTCCAGCTCAACAATGTGATAGCCTCTTCATCCCTCGTCATTCCTCAGACCATGAAGGGGTTCGACATCGCAACTCTGTCGACCTTTGTCACCGGCCTGCTAGGTATGCTGCAGCACATCTTAGCACATGAGCGTATCGATATTGGCTCGGGTGCCAACATGCTTTTGCCAACCATTGTGCAGCGTTCCAACGGTCAGGATCTCAACCACATTGGCAATCTTCTCGAGCACTGCCCCACGGAGATCTTGCCCGTGTTCTATCTTCGGTCAGACGCGATTTCGAACGCTTCAGACGTTTATCAGTCGGTCTACGAATATGAGCCTGACACGCCTGGCAAACGAAAAGGTATCAACAGATTTATCGAGAACGCAGACGCGGTGAATGATGCAATCGTCAGCCGTCTGTGGCCAGGCCTCGAACGTGGTTATGCGAATGCTTGGATGGACACGTTCTATGATGACGATGATGGGGAGACCGCAGCATGAAGCGAACTATCCCGAGGTCGCTGGTTTCGAAAGCTTTGAGCCAATCATCTGAGCCGAGTGGCAATGGCGACGAGGCAAAAGTCGACACTGCACCGTCTTCTACTACTGCACCTTTCAAGGGAGCGGGTAGTGCATGGAAGGCCGGCGCACTTGCCCAATCGCAGGCAGCGGTCGAGCAGGGTCGCGCGCAGCTCGTCGAAGACATTCTGAACGGCCGTCACGAGCTTCAGATTTCACCGGAACAAGTGCAGGATCCGTTAGGTTCAGATCGTCGTGATGACTGGCTGGCACAAGAGGCCTTTCAAACGCTTCTTAAGAGCATCGAAATCAACGGCCAAGACACGCCCATCCTTGTCTGGCCAGAGGATCCGAATTGGAAGCCTGACCCGTTGAACCCAACAGACGTCGCGGATGCTCGCTTTATCATGCTGACCGGCAGACGTCGTCATGCTGCAGCGAAAACCCTGGGGCTTAAGCTTCGAGCAATCTTGGCGTCCCCAGAGAAGCGAGGCGCGGAGAACGCGCAGTTCGAGATGCTGTTCCTCCGTTTCCGGGAAAACGAGGAAAGGGAGAACCTTGGCGCATTCGAGCGCCTACTGGCTATCGGAGAGATGTACGAGACGCTTCGTGAGTCTGGTGAGAAGACGACTGCGGTAGCGTTTGCAGCACGTATTGGTGTCCACGAGAGTATCGTGTCGCGCGCTCGCGCAGTTTTCGGGGCTCGAGATCAAATCTTGAACGCGTTCAAGAACGCTTACGACATGAGCTTCCAGGATCTGCAAAAAGCGCTGGCCAGCCTTGAGGGCAAGCCGAAGAAGCAAGTCAGAAAGTCCGTTCAGAAGATCACCGCCAAGCGCAAGGTAGGGGGTCGTAATCTCTCGCTCACGTCAGCGAACGGCAATCTCTCGATCAAAGCCGCAAGCGTACCGCTGAGCCAAGAGAAGCTTGAGGAGTTGAGCGATCTGATCGCGGACTTCTTGGCAAAGAATAAGGAGGTTCCACCGGCGGGCTAGAGCCTGAATACCGGTGCATCTCCATACATTGAGGCAACGAGCAAGAAGGAAGAATGTGATCTAAAGGCAAAAGAAAAGCCCCCAAGCTGAGGGCCTGAGAGCTAATCTTATTGGTTTGGTCGCCTTGAAGATAAGTCTCTCTCGAATCACTGTCAACGACGAACGCTTCTGAGCGAACGGCTTTCTTTTGCCTCCACATAACTGGAGGTGAGAAACAGGCATGAAACACACAGGTTGGCGCAAGCCGACACCGGGTCTTGGCATTGCAGAGCAGCTTGCCCAAGCCGGTGAACAGGTAGCTGTACCCAAAACACGGGCCTTCGTGGCCGTGAAACGGGTAGGGGCCTACATTGGCCTCAAGGCCGGAGACATGATGCTCCTCGACACGCTCGGGGCCTTCACCCAGGCCCAGGACTGGGAGGAGGGGCAACGCCCGATCGTATGGGCGTCAAATGCCTATCTGATGGAGCAGACGGGGTTTTCGCTCTCCGCGCTCAAGCGCCATGCACGGCGCCTGGCCGAGATCGGCGTGATCTCCTTCCAGGACAGCCCCAACGGCAAGCGCTGGGGTCGCAGGGACGCCGAGGGGCGCATCGTCGAGGCCTACGGCTTCGATCTATCGCCTCTTTCGGCGCGCGCCGAAGAGTTCGAGGAGCTTCATGCCGAGTTGCAGGCGGAGCGCGAGCTCTGCCAACGCCTCAAGCGCCAGATCACCGTGGCACGTCGCATGATCCGCGCGCGGATCGAAGCGGCCGTGAGCAGCACGCTTCGCGGCCCTTGGGTGCAGTTCACGGGTCTCTTCGAGGAGCTTCTGGACCGGCTTCCGCGCCGCCACGAAGCTTCCGAGCAGCTTGCCGGGCTCTTGACGTGGTTCAGGGAGCTTCAGGAGCGTGTCGAGGCAGCCTATCTCAAGGCAACTGAGATCGTCCAACCTGTGGAAAACACGCCGGAAACCATGGAGCAAGCTTCTGAGAAGACTCAAGAAATGAACCCCAGGGGGGTCATTTCTGACCCTCATATACTAATTACAAACCAACTTAATCCTGTAATTCGTAATTCCTCAGAAAATGAGGAAGTCGCGGCCGTGGTGCCCAATGCTCAACCCGAAGATCAGGTTGATAGGGATCTGGAAGAGTGGGTTGCCGAGGTGCGCAAGAAGCGCGCCGCGCTGGATCTGCCCACTGTGATGCAGGCCTGTCCCGAATTCGCGTCCTGGGCGCGCAATATGGGCGGGTTCTTGAAGGATTGGGGCGATCTGCACCGGGTTGCTGGTCAACTGAGGCCGATGATTGGGGTATCCGAGCATGCCTGGAACGTGGCGCAGGACCGGCTGGGCAAACAGGTGGCGACAGCAGCGCTGGCGTTGGTCTTCGAGAAGCATTGTGCGGGTGAAGTTTCCTCGCCGGGCGGCTATCTGCGCGGGATGGTCGAAAAGGCCGGGGCAGGGGAGCTGCACCTCGAGCGCAGCTTCTATGGCAGGCTCAGCGGGCAGGCGGCGTGATGGGGCAGGGGCTCAGAGGCCGGCAGCCTTGGTCAGGTTCACGCGGAACCGGTCGCGTCGGCGCTGGTAGCGACGAGTCATCTCTGCCGAGGCATGCCCCAGCTGCTTCTGGACATAGCGCTCGTCGACTTCGGCTGAACTCGCGAGACCAGCACGCAGCGAGTGACCGGAGAAAAGTCCCAGGCGTTCTTTCTCGTGCAATTCGGATCGGATACCGGCATCTAGAACCGTGCGCTTGATCAGCCGCGCGACATGCTTATCGTTGAGCCTCGTTTCGGATGCCTTCTTACCATCGCGCGAGGTGCCGACGAAGATCGGACCGAAGTCGATCTTCGCGAAGTGCAGCCATTGCTCGAGACTATGCACGGGGCAGGTCTGCTCCTTGGAACCGCGGCCGATCTCGACCTCACGCCAGCCGGTCTTGGCGTTGAGCGTGAGGACGGCGCCTTTCTCCAGGATCTCGATCCATCCGCCGGAATCCGGCGTATCGTCTTTGTGGACGTCTAGGCTGACAATTTCCGAGCGGCGCAGGCCTCCGGCATATCCCAGCAGCAGGATTGCCCGATCCCGCAGCCCGCGCAGATCATAGGGCAGGGTGGCGACCATCGCGAGGATGTCTTCTGCCAGTATCGCTTCCTTCTGCACCGGCGGGCGCGCGTGCTTTCGCTTGATCCCTGCCAGAACCGTAGCGATGTGCCGGTTCTTGCGATCGAGGGAAAAGCCGCGTTGTGCGTAGTTCCATGCGAGACCAGACAGGCGGCGGTCGATGGTTGAGACGGACAGGGCAGGGGCGGGGCCTGACCCGGACGCCAGGTCGGCGAGATAAAGCCCGATCATCTCCGGGGAAGGTGGCAGCGGTTCCGCGCCCTTCATCCGGCACCAGCGCGTGAAGTGCGCCCAATCCTTCGCGTAGGCCTTCAGCGTATTGTCAGACGCCGCCGCGCGCGCATAGTCGCGGGCCGTATCGACCAGCCGATTGAGCATGCCGGAACCGGCGACAAAGGACGGCAGGCTCAAGGACTCGCCGTCAGGGCGATCTCTCTCGTTGTCCTCGTTGACCGAAGACCCGATTGGCACGTCTGAGCTCGATTTCTCGGTGTTTTCTGACATGCCGCTGAGCATATTCTTTAATGTCCGATAATGCAAACTTATTGGACATGACTGTAAACCACAAGGCGGGGCGGTTTTTGCGCTATTTTCTGGCAGAAAGCGCCGCACAGGTGTAGGCTCTGGGCATGACATTTGCCCGACCGGATCACGCCAGCGACTTAGGCACCTTACCCAGGATACCCGGCTGGGTCACCTCGGCGCGGGCCGAAACCCTTGAAGATGTGGCGTTTTTGTCGGGCGCGGCGCTGAACCACCTGCATTTTGTGTTGGGACGCGAGGAAGTCCCCCAAGCCTTGTTGCGAGAGCGACTGGCGCTGCGCGCGGCTGAGGCTTGTGTTGCGTTTTCCGGTCGTCCCGAGCGGGCAGGGGAGCTGCGTGACGTTGTGCACCTTCTGTGCCCCGGCGACCTGCCCGGACCGGCCGGCGAAACCTGCCTGGCCTGGCGGCGCGCGGTGGAGCGGCCGATGTCGATCAAAGCTCTGGGCCGGGCGTTGCCGACCCTCGAGCCGGGCCCGATCGCAACCTGGCTCGACGCGGGGAAAGGCGGGCCGGTGACCCGTGCCGCAATGGTGCTGGAGGCGGTGCTGCGCGAGGCGCCGCACGCAGACGTAGCAGGGCTGATCCTCGCGGATGCGGCCCTCGCGGAGGCGCTTGGTTGGGACCGTCTCGTGCCGCTGCTGGCCCCGGGCCTGAAGCGCGCCGACCTGCGCAAGCAAGGCGATGACCTTTGCCGGATCGCGCCGCGCGGCGGCTCTGCGACCGGCTGGTCGATCTTGGCGCGGTCCGCGAGCTGACCGGGCGCGACACGTTCCGGCTCTACGGGGTGTAGGGATGGCGAAGGATCGTTCCGACCTCGATCTTGACCGCGAACTCGCCGACCTGCCGCCGGAGCTGCGCTGGCGCGAATGGATGCGGCGGATCGAGGCGGTGCTCTTTGCCTCTGCCTCGCCGGTCCCGCGCGAGGATCTGGCCCGAGTGGTGGGGCAGGGGGCCACGGTCGATCTGCTGGTCGAGGATCTGGCCGCCGATCTGGAGGGGCGGGCGTTCGAGATCGCCCAAGTCGCCGGCGGCTGGATGTTTCGGACGCGAGCCGCCTATGCGCCCGCGATCCGCGCGGCTGCGGATGTCGGGGATCAGTTGCTGGACCTGAGCGAATTCGACATCGCGGTCCTGGCGGCCGTCGCCTATCACCAGCCGATCACCCGCGATGGCCTCAAAGACATCTTCGGCAAGGAAATCAGCCGCGAGCTGATCGGGCGGCTGCATGCGCGTGGCCTGATCGGGACCGGGCCAAGGTCGCCTCGGCGCGGGGCGCCCTATACATTCGTGACGACCGAGCAGTTCCTTGTCGCGTTCGGGTTGGATAGCCTCCGCAATCTTCCCGATCGGGAGCAGCTGGTGGATGCCGGGGTTGTGGGCGAAGCACCACAAGTCGATTTCGGATAGCGAGTTGCCGATCTTGTTGGGCGCTAAGGATCTGAGAGAGCACTGTTTTACCTCACCATGGTTTCGAATCTTGCCGATCTCCGTTGCCGATGCTTGGCGCAAACTCGGTCGTTCTGGTTATCGTTTCATCTGCAGCGCAACGATTCATGTGGGGCGCCAGAAATATTCACAATTTCAAGGTGATAATCGTTTCGTGCTATTGACGAAGTTGGCTTTTGCTTCCTGACGCCTGAATCGTTGCAAAATCCGCGCAACGAAAACTTGCGCCTGGGAAAAGTGTAGGTGTATCAATATCCTAATCGTTTCACGCTTGCAGGATATCGTTTCATGGCCCTGTCGGATCAAGACATTCTCGACTTTGTCGGTGAGAACCCGGGTGCTGGGCGCGATGCCATCCGGAAGGGCATTGCAAGGGATGTGAGCGAAACCACCGTATGGCGTCTCTTGAAGCGCATGGTGGATGAGGGGCGCCTCGAAGTATCCGGCAAGGGCAGGGCGACAGGATACAGAATTGCCGGGGGCGCGGTCGTCCGGGCGCATTTGTCGACGCCATATAACCGGCGAGCGCCGGTATCCTATCGACCGGAGTTTCTCGACGCCTACGTCCCAGAAAAGACCTGGTACCTGTCTGCACCAGACCGCGAAAGACTGTTGGAGGCCGGCCGTCCGCAGGGCGGCGCAATTCCTGCCGGAACATACGCGCGCCGGATCCTTGAACAGCTTCTGGTTGATCTTAGCTGGGCATCATCCAGGATGGAGGGCAACACCTACGATATTCTGCAGACCGAGCGACTGATCAGGTTTGGCGAAGAAGCTGCGGGAAAGGATCGAAAAGAAGCCCTGATGATCCTCAACCATAAGGAAGCCATCCAGTATGTCGTCGACAATCTCGATGAGATAGGGCTTCGGCGTCCCGATCTGTTCGCGATTCATGCGCTGCTCTCAGACGGACTCCTGGCGGATCCGGCAATGTCGGGCCGATTGCGAGCGATGCCGGTCGGGATCTCGCACTCGAGCTATCGACCGCTCGACGATGCGGTCACGATTGCAGAGGAGTTCGACATCCTGCTCCACAAGGCTGCGCAGATCACCGATCCGTTCGAGCAGTCCTTTTTCCTCTTGGTGCACATTCCGTACCTCCAGGCCTTTGCCGACGTTAACAAGCGAACTTCGCGCGTGGCCTCGAACATCCCACTTCTAAAGTCGGATCTTGCGCCGATGTCGTTCACGACGATGGACGACAGCGACTATATCGATGGGCTCATCGGGGTTTATGAATTGAACAATGTCGCGCTGCTGCGTGAGGTCTACATGGACGCGTACTTGGCGTCTGCGGAGAAATACCGAATTCTTCGCGCTGAGGTGGAGAGCCCGGAAAAGGCTGCGCTTGCATATCGGGAATTCGTTCGCGCTGCTGTCCGGCGTTGCGTTCTCGAATTCAAGGAGTTCCGAAACGATGCGGTTGATGAGATGGCTTTGGCTGCTGGCGTGCCCGAAGCTGATCGAGCGGATGTTGTCGCTTACGTTCGTGAGCAGATCGCTGGGCTCCATGAAGGCAACGTAATCCGCTATCGGCTGAAACCAGACGACCTGAAAGGAGTGAACCTGCGCTAGATCGTTGATCGAACCGGACCGAAGAACGTCTACGCATCAAAAGCGCATTCAATCATTGCGATAGTCGTTGCAATGATGGGCATCCAAAATAGTGTGGTTCGGAGAGGGTTCCGATAATGTCTTCAATACTCAAGTTTTTCCGAATTACTTTCTTTCTCGCCCTGTATTTTTTCTTATGCATGGTCGTGGTGACCATAATGCTTCAGGGTTGGCCGGTTGGTGGCCAGATGCTGTTTGCATTTGGTGTTCCCGTCATTCTGGTCTGGTGGCAAGAAAAACGGAGATCGCGGAAAGTCGCTGCAAAGGCGCAAGCTGAGGGGAGTTCCGAAACCCACCCCCCCCGACCTGAGCCGGTGCCGCGCCCAAGTGCCTACGACAAGCGTATCGAGCGTGAGCGCGAACGAACTCGCGAAGCCAAGGCGTCTCAAGCACCGGCTGCCGTGCAGGCCTACTCTCCACCAAAGCAGGACTACGCTGAAATCGTTCGGGCTGGAAAGTCTGCGGCGCCGGCACTTGCCGCGGCCGCTGAACGAAATCAGCCCTCGCGAATGGCATCGAGCGAATCGCCCCGACCAACGAAAAGCGGGTGGGTCCCGTCTAGCGAAACAGCTAGCGTGGCCGGCCGCAACATCGGCGGGATGGTCTATGTCGGCACGCCCCCCTTGCTGAACACCTACGGGTATCGTGACAAATGCCGAGCCTATATCGATCCGTCCCTGTCGGTCGCGCGCTCTGGACCCGACAAAGCTGGAGAAGGTATGCCATACTGGCCTGGGTACTCGGATATCTCACCTCAGTGCCGGGCGACCTACCTCGACTGGTTGGCCAGCGGGCGAAACGATGCCTCCTACAACCCCGGCTACATGTTCCTGTACTTCTACGGGCTAGAGCGTCGCTTCTTCGTTGATCAGTCCAATGAAGACGCAAAGGATATCGTCCAGGAAGTTCGGCGGCTGCAGTCACTTTACCCTGACAACCACTCCGTCAGGCGCTATTTGGGTGAGTTCCTCGACATAGCGATGCTTGCCGAAACCGACCTCGACGCGATCGATCCGATTTTTGAGAAGCAGGGCTGGGAACTTCCGTTCTCACTCAAATACGCAATCGGAGCTCGGATCGACAAAGGCGAGAACCTGACAGCTGACTGGTTGCTGAGTTGGCTCATCTGCCATCCGGAAACAAATCTGAGAACTCCCGCGACGCGATGCCGTGACGAGTTCGTCGCTCTTTTCCGTATGCGGTTTGATCGGCGTTTCCCTGATGGGCTCAAAGTAACCAAACCCCGGAAATCACTCACGGCTTCTTATAGGGCCGCCTCGAGCGAGTTTCAGGGGTCTGCCAACCCAACCGTTGATGGCAAGCCGGTCCCGGATATTTCCGGTCTGCGCAAACCGGTCGAGATTGCCCAGGAGTTGGCTGACGAGGTGATGAACGACCTCGACAAGCTCAGTCGCTTCCTGGGCCGAAACCCTGATGGCCGCGGAAGCGTGGAAGCGCATGCCTTATTGCCCTCTGAACTGTGGGATGCCTTCCCATCGGAGGAAATGAACCGCTTGAAATCTTGGGCTGCCGATATCGTCGATCGGGGGGGATTGGTGCCGCTTGAAGAGGTGATCGGACGTCTGGAGGGAGAAACGGACGAGAAGATCGGGAAACGGCAAATGACAGGAGCGGCCGACGCGCTCGCGCGCCTCGGTTTCGGTCTGGCGCCCGACCCTCGGTTTGCGCTCCGGTCGCCCAAGGCGGAAGAGCCTGTTGTGCTGTTTCGTCTGGGCGAGCCTATCGAGCGACTGGAGGACGTTTCCGACAGCTATCGAAGCGCCTTAATCGAATTGGCACTTGGGTCGTTCGTTGCTCATGCGGATGGTCGCATCGCGGAGCCTGAACGCAGGGCGTTGGAAGAGCAAGTTGCTGCCGCGGCCCTCAGCGATCAGGAACGCCGCAGGCTGCGTGCAAACCTTGAATGGTTCCTGGCCGTGCCACCGGACATGACGCTTCTGCGGCGCAAATTGAAGGAGGTGGGCCAAGACAGCCAAGCCGCTATGCGGGCAGCGCTGGTCGGTGCAGCACATGCCGATGGCATTATTCACTCCGACGAAGTTGCAAGCATCGAGAAGATCTACAAGGCCTTGGGCCTTGATCCTGCGCTGGCCTACTCGGACCTGCATGCTGGCGAAGTTGCGGATGGTCCACGCACCGTTCTTGCCTCGCAACCGGGTCGCCCGGGCGAAGCTATACCCGCGCTTGAAAAAGCCAGCGGACCGAAGCTCGACGCTTCGCGGATCGCGGCAATCCGTTCGGACACCGAGCGCGTGTCGTCCGTCCTCGGTCAGATTTTCGATGTTGAAGAGGAAGAAAGTGGTGCCTCCGCGCCTGCCAGCCAAAGCCAGCTGGTAGGGCTTGACCCGAAACACGGCGCCCTTGTCCTCGAACTGGTCACTCGAGAGCATTGGTCTGAAACCGAGTTCGAGACGATCTGCGCCTCGCATGGGTTGATGGCATCCGGGGCTTTGGAAGTCGTGAATGAATGGGCTTTTGAGACCTACAACGAAGCACTGCTCGACGAGTATGATGGATATGACGTGTCTCTGGAAATTGCGGAGGCGGTAAAAGAAAAGATGAGTGCGGAGGGCAGGGATGTCTAAGTTGAAACCACGTGAACGCGATGCAATCGTACAGGCGCTTCGGGCCGGGGTCGTGCCCAAACTCGGTTTGCGCCATATTCAGGTTGGCCGCGTCCGAGAGATTGAAGAGCTCGTCAAGGACATGGACCGGATATCCGATGGCGGATCGGCGATCCGGTTCATCATCGGGGAATACGGATCGGGCAAGACGTTCTTCATGAACCTGATCCGCCTCGTGGCTCTGGAGAAAGGCCTGGTCGTGATGTTCGCCGATCTGGCGCCGGATCGGCGCATTCACGCGACCGGCGGACAAGCTCGGGGGCTGTATGCCGAGATGGCCCGAAACCTCTCGACGCGGACAAAGCCCGATGGTGGGGCATTGGCCAGTGTGGTGGAGCGTTTTGTCAGCCAGGCTCACAGAGACGCTGAAGAACGAGATCTGCCAACAGGGTCTGTCATCCGTGAACGCCTTGGCCACTTCGAAGAACTTACCGGGGGGTTTGAGTTCGCTGAAGTCATCCGTCGATATTGGGAAGGCCATGAGACCGGCGACGACGAGTTGAAATCCGCGGCCCTGAGGTGGCTGCGCGGTGAATTCGCGACACGTACCGACGCGCGCAAGGCGCTTGGCGTGCGAACGATCATCGACGATGCCAGTGTCTACGACCATCTGAAGCTGATGTCGGCATTCGTGTGTGAAGCCGGTTACAAAGGCCTACTCGTCGGCCTCGACGAGATGGTGAACCTCTACAAGCTCACATCGTCGCAGGCCCGCAATGCAAACTACGAACAGATCCTACGGATCCTGAATGATGTGCTGCAGGGCAGTGCCGAGAACCTCGGATTTCTGATGGGCGGGACCCCGGAGTTTCTGATGAACACCCGTCGAGGGCTCTACAGCTACGAAGCCCTTCAATCGCGTTTGGCCGAGAACACCTTCGCGCGAGACGGATTGGTCGACCTTTCAGGACCCGTTGTCCGGCTGGCCAGCCTGACCCCTGAAGATCTCTTCGTTCTTCTGGCCAATGTCCGGCGGATCATGCAGGACGATGCCGGTGCTCTGCCGGACGACGCGCTCGAAGCCTTTATGGCGCATTGCTCGGACCGGATCGGTGAAGCTTACTTCCGCACCCCGCGCAATACGGTGACGGCATTCGTGAACCTGCTTTCCGTGCTTGAGCAAAACCCCGGTGTCGAGTGGAGCGATCTGATCGAAAAGATCGAGGTGTCCGAAGACCTCGGCGAAGACATGACTGAGGTAGACGAGGCGACTGGCACCCAAGACCCCGGTGACGATGACCTGATCAGCTTCAAGCTCTGACGCCGATGAGCAGTGCGTTCGACAAACTGGCGAGGCCTGTGCAGAAATGGATACGCCAGAAAGGATGGCGCGAACTTCGCGACATCCAGGCGCGATCCATCCGGACGATCTACGAGACCAACGCCGATTTAATCGTTGCGGCGTCCACGGCGGGCGGAAAGACCGAGGCGGCGTTCCTGCCGTTGATTTCACAGGTGCTTGACGAGCCGTCGGGCGGCACCGGTTTCGACCTGCTCTACATCGGTCCGCTGAAAGCCTTGATCACGGACCAGGCCATGCGGCTGGAGGGCATCTGCCAGGAAGCAGAGCTTCCGGTTGTTCCCTGGCACGGGGATGTCTCGCAATCGATCAAGACGCGCGCGTTGAAATCTCCAAAAGGGATCCTGCTGATAACCCCAGAGTCCCTTGAAGCGCTTTTCATTCGTCGCGGTTTGGAAATTGCCCGCCTATTTGGGGCCACGCGGGCGGTCGTGATCGACGAACTGCATACGGTTCTGGATAGCGAACGCGGTGTCCAGCTTCGTTCACTGCTCACAAGGCTCGAGCTCGCGATAAAGCGCCCAATCCGTCGGATAGGTCTGTCAGCTACGCTAGGCGACATGGACCTCGCCAAGGCCTATCTTCGCCCTGACGCAGCAAGCTCTGTCCAGCTGATCGAAGCAGATGGCGGCGAGGCAGAATTGAAGCTTCAGCTTCGCGGCTACCTCTCAGGCGATGAGGATGAAAACAGCCCATCCGCAACGGACGCGATAGCAGCCCATCTGTTCAAACACCTTCGAGGCAGTGACAACCTGGTCTTCGCCGGAGCGCGCCAACGGGTCGAGATTTACGCAGATCGGTTGCGGGAGCTTTGCGAACGGGAGCACCTGCCACAGGAATTCTATCCCCACCACGCGAGCCTCTCCCGAGAACACCGTGACTTCGTAGAACGGCGCTTAAAGGATCCTGCCAAACCGACGACCGCCGTTTGCACGTCGACGCTCGAGCTTGGAATCGACATCGGTGACGTGACTTGCGTGGCTCAAATTGGCGCGCCATTCAGCGTCGCGGCGTTGCGACAACGGCTTGGCCGGTCAGGCCGGCGTGAAGGACAACCGGCCATTCTCAGGCAGTACGCTGCCGAAGCCAAGTTGACGCCGGAGAGTAGCTTCGTGGATCGTCTTCGCCTCGGCCTGATCAGGTCCATCGCGATGATAGACCTGCTGCTGGAAGGTTGGTGCGAACCACCAAAACCGCAAGCCCTTCACCTTTCGACGCTCGTCCATCAGATACTATCAGTTATTGCGCAGCGCGGCGGTGCGTCTGCAAGCGCGGTCTACAACGTCCTTTGCCGCGAAGGCCCTTTTCGAAAGGTCACAACCGATATATTCGCAGATGTATTGCGTGCGATCGGTCATCCTGAAACCAGCTTGATCGAACAAGCCGCAAGTGGGCTGTTACTCTTGGGACCGACAGGCGAAAAGCTGGTTGAGCATTACAGCTTCTCTGCCGTGTTTCAGACACCTGAAGAATTCCGTTTGGTTGCAGAGGGGCGGGATCTTGGAACCCTACCAATCGACAATGTTCTTGCTCCCGGGATGCTGCTGATTTTTTCTGGTAGGCGTTGGGTGGTTCAAGAAATCCATGATCGTGAAAAGGTCATCGTCGTCAAGCCCGCGAAGGCTGGTGTGCCTCCAGTCTTCGGCGGCGATGCTGGGGACATTCATGACAAGGTGATCGACCGAATGTTCGCCGTGCTCGAGGGGGATTCCAGCCCAGATTACATGGACACAGTCTCTTTGATGATGCTCGAGGAAGCGCGTGCTCACTATGAACAGCTGGGGTTTAGGGCCAATAACATACGCAGCATCGGCGAGCGTACATCAGTCATTGCGACGCGGGTCGGTACGGTGAAGACATCAACCCTCGCGCTCGCTCTGAGAAGCGAGGGGTTTTCAGTCGAGCAGCACGACGGGTTTCTGCTGGTGGAGAACGGGGACGAAACCCCCGATCTACGGGCGGTGCTTGGAAGGATTTCGGCGAAAGATGCGCGAGACCTCTTCGGTGATGCTGGAAACCTTGTTTCGGAAAAGTTCCACCCCTATCTGCATCACGAATTATTGGTTCTCGACGCGTGTTCTTCCAAGGTCGATCTTAGTTGCCTTAGCAGGTTGTCAGAGCGGTTGAGACCATGACAATCATGCCCGATTACCTCAAATTCCGTAAATCGGTGCCGTATAGTGACCCCGGATCAACTGCGGCGAAGCTCCCATCCGTACGTACATCAATCCTTCGGTAAAGATCCAAGTATTCGTTCCCATGGGTGACCGTACCCTCGCGCGTAGGGATTATCAGTAGATTCTCGGGGTACTTGTATGGATCGGCATAGCCGATTTCCCAAGGACACCATCGCGAAGAAACTGAATTTGAGGTAGCAAGAAACAGGAAATAGTCGAGTTCCCTGATGCGCTTCTTGATTTTGTCTGCGGTTGTCCGATTGGGTTTACTCGGCATGGAATTGTCCATCCAATCCACATATACGTGCCAACCCGCCCTTGTCAGTAGGTTAATCAGGCCCTGCACGAGGTCGCGATCTTGGTGGGAATGGCAAAGGAATGCTGTAGTGAGTCTGTTCTGTTGGGCTTCAGCCAGCGACTTCGCAACACGCCTGTCCCCCATTCGTGCTTGGAGCCTGATATCTGTCATGGAAATTGGCATGGTATTTCTCCGCAGCTTCAAGGGAAGGATCGTTACTTTCCGAACTTTTCGGTGATGCGAACCAGATCCACGATCGGTTGCAGGAGTTCGTCCAACGAAGTCACAGGATCATTCAGCTTCTCAATGAGTGGCAGTAGCTCTGAGGGAACACTCGGATAAGATGTGGGGTCCTCTAGTATGCGTTTCGCAAGAGCACCAGCGGTGGAACCAGTGGCACCCACTGGTAGCAAGACGAGGCCGTGTTCCGCAGCGATTTCGAACTCGGAAACCATCCCATTCGCTTCAACGACCTTTCCTTCAACGATCTTGTTTCCAAACAAGAAAATTGCCATTCCAGCTGAAGGAATGAAATCGTCCCGGTATGTCTTCCACAACTTTTCGCGTTCATCCTTATCTTCGACAAACTGAGGAAATGGGCGAACAAGCAGGTGATCATCTACCTGGCGATCTAGATTTCTATACACCTCCTCTAGGGCTCCGGTGAAAAGCGCATTGCCTACGCCCAGACCGAGGCCCGTGCTAATCCGAAGTGAGTTCTCAACCAGCAGCGAACCGAGTTTTCGCATAAAGCCCGTAACTGCGTCTTCTCCCCAGGGCGAAAATTCAGATGCGCTAGCAGAAACGAATATGGTTCTCATGCGGAAACGCCGTGCCACCTCTCGAAGCGCTTCCGTGATTTCTTCATACTCATCCACCAAGATTGCGTGAATGTTGAACCTCTTCAGGTCCTCAATCATTAGGCGTTGTCGTGTCAGCGCGAGCCTAAAATCTTCGTCACTCTCGTCCGCTTGCCGTGATCGGTTCTTAAAGAATGCAAAGTGCCGTCTTTGGTTCTTCTCAAACGTTACGCGAACGCGCGAAAGAATGTAGTCCAAGTTGGGGTCAGAGAAGCTGAACCCAATGAAGACAAATGTCTTTGAGACCAGGTCCCCAGAAAGTGCCGTAATATATGCGCCGTGAGTCTTGAAGTACTTTTCGTAGTCATCTTTTGTTAGAATTGCGTTGGCCGGGTGTTCAACATCACCGTGCATTTTATAGACGATGGCATGTCGCTTCGATCTCGTGGTTGCGAGCTGGGGAACCGTGTATTTTACATCTGCGATTTTACCAGCTTCACGAAGAGAGTCCTCAATAAGCCGGTCATAGTTCGTCGTCCAGAAAACCGGGATGTCGAGGGACGCCAGTATTCGGTGATTTTCGGTTGGTTCGACATTTCGACCCAACGCATCCAATATCGCCTGATTGATCGTCGCCCGGTCTCGGGTCTGGTTTTCGTAGAATTGCGCCAAAGCGACAAGATCACTCTCTTTTTCGATGTCAAGTTCAAGCTCTTTCGCCAACGGCGCAAGAAGCTCCGACCAGTCCACATGTCCTGCAGCTTTGGACGCACCCGCGCCAAGGAATACAGCTGCATTTTCGGAGCGGATTTCTTCGACAAACTTTTCGACAAAGCGTTCTACGTCTTTCTTCATGTGGATAATGCTCCGAATAAAAGTCTGCCGATATTCCTGGTTCAGATTGCACTGAAGCCCAGTTTTGGTCCGTGATCTTATTTGTACTTGGCGCGATTTTGGATTGCCTCTTCAATCCAGCTTTCGATGTTAGTTTGGATGCTGGCGTAGATATCCTTGCTCGTGCTTCCGGCAGGATTCTTCAGTGTCGGAGCTGATCCCAGCGTCACAAGTCTGCCATCTTCAGACACCTTGAGGTCTGTAAAGGGACTGGTACCTTTTGTGGAAGTATTGCCGTTCAAGTCTTTGAGTCCGTGGATATGAATGCCAAGGACGCCTTTCCCTTCTTCCCAGGCCTTTCTTATTTCGTACCGAACCCATTGCCGGGATGCTGTTTCGCTTCCTACTAGCACGACCACGCAGGATTTCCCTGCCATATTGTCATTTATCCACTTCTTGATGGCGGCTTCGCCTGTATTTTTGATTTCTTCCCAGCGGTTGGGCGTCACGGGACTGTTGCCCTCAAGAGAGTTCATATTCCGTACGAGCTGGGTGCGTGAGTGATCGTTATTGAAGTGAAAACTAAAGAAAACGCGACGGGCCATTTGGGTTCCTCGGATTAGGGTGGAATCGTGACTGATCTAATGTGAGTTCGCAGCCGGTTTAGCTAAGTATTTTTCTTAGGTTTTCCCAATTCCAACGATAGAGTTGCCCGGCATCCTTGACCGGAGTGTAGTTTCCGTCTCGATAGCCAATGATTTGTACCACCTTTTTCCCTTGATCCCGGGCCATTTTGATTTCCTTCAATACACCGGGCGCGCGGTGCGTTTGAGGACCGACCATGACGAGCACAACCCTGGCTCTACCGATTGCCCTATAAGCCTTGGCCTCCCAACTCATCTCGGGAGCTGCTTCCTTCAACGAGTGATCGATGACTTGGAACGGCGAGTCGGGCCTACGAGCTTGTTGGATTATGAAATCCTTTAGCCGTCGGTCGTTGTCAAAGTCGAAGCTTACAAAAATCGGTGTCTTCAATCTTACCTCGTCTCGTGGAGCTTGTGGGTGGGCAGAGAACATCTAGTGCCGACTCTAGATATATTGTGGTGCGTTCGTCCTGCGATTGCAACTTCTAGTGGCGAACATCAGTACAGCAACCGCAAGTAATCGGTTTTCCTCGGGTGCCTAATGTTTCAAAGCGACGGTTGTTACGTGCGGAACTAGTGCGGCCATTTTCGGCTCGTGGCCGTGGGTGATAGAACTTTAGGAGGTCTATTGTCCCTCTGCTGTCCCGTCCTATTGATCATGGCCCCTCCTGTCCTTTGGTCAGGACCGCGCCCTACTCGGCCGGCTGCACGCAGCCGGCCTCACCGAGATGAAACGCTGCCTCTCCCTGCGACGTGCTGCTGGCCGGGCAGTCTCCTCCGGAGCCATCCCGACCAGCCGTCGCATGGTCGTGGCAACGCTTCATCTCGGCCATTCGGTAACGGTCGCTAGGGCGGGGCGGATTGCCTCAATGGTCTCGTCCAGCGCGCCTCCGCCGGCAGTATTCCTCGCATTGCCGGACATGCTGTTCTGCCATCATTGACCGTAAACGATGCTCGACGACTGCCGGATTGCATTGGCAGCAATTGGCAGAGGACCGGAGATCATTGCGATGCAAGAAATCGCAAACGATTGGGCTGCCGAAGAGGGGCCGTTCAAAATCGGGATGAACCGCGCCCGGTGCAGATGCTTCGACGGTCTGCTTCAAATCGCTCAGTCAGATGGCACCACACTCGACCAGCTTGCCTGCGGATGTGCGCTGGCGCGCCACGTTGGGCAAGGCTCGGCAAAGCGCGAACCCGTCCGGCTGCGGCTCGGGGTGAGAGGGCTGAAAAGACACCGCGCCCGGTCGTTCTATTGGCTGTTCACCCAGTTTCCTTCGCGGCCACTGCACTTCTCCTTTTGTCTGAGTTGCATGACATGCTGGTCGCAGCTGTCGTCCCGCCCACAAAGGTTGTCGCCGATCTTTTTCCCCTGACCCTGCGGGCCATTCCGCGCGGAGCAAAAAGACCGGCGCCTGCCCCTCTCCGCTGCGCTTCGCCTTCGGTGTGGCCGGGCCTTGGCCAGCTGCATGACCGCACTTCGTGCTGCAACGCAAAAAAGGAGAAGAGCAATGACCACGAACTGCATCAAATTCACCAGCGCCGACATCGAAACCGCCAAGGGCGTCGGCTCCATTTCGACCCTGACCTTCGACCTCGACATCACGGTCGAACCCGTCGCGAGCACAAACCCGATGGCCCCCACGCACCGCGTCCTCGGCCGCTCCCCGCGTGGCAAGCTGGTCGAGTGCGGCGGCATCTGGAAGAAGCAGAACAAGGAGACCGGCACCGATTACTACACGCTGACCATCCGCGACCACGGGTTCAACGCGAACCTCGGCAAGGCCGCGAACCAGGACGATCTGTCCCTGCAGGCCGTCATCCCCTGGGGTCCCAAAGACGCCGCCTAAGCCAACAGCCAGTCCGCTCCGGCGGTCTGGCTTTTCCTCGTTCCGGGGAACTAGTCTTCGATCGGCGCACCATCGGTGTCCGAAGGATGCCGCAAATTTCCGACGCGGACGCAGAGGTGGGTAGGAAGACCGGAAAGGTCGCAGATGCGGCTCCGATCTTTCTGTTCAGTGTCAGCGTGGACCGTGGGAACCCGAGGCGGAGCCGAATGTCCGCAGGGAGAGCTGGCAGCGCACTGAGCGAGGCAAGTGCACCCCTTCTCTCATTCGAGCAACCCGCGCTTGGGTCGTGTCGGCGAAGCTGCCAGGGCGCCGAACTCACCTTGTGCCGCGAGGGTGCAATCCGCAGATGAACGTCATGCGTCTGGAGGGCATCGTCTCCAATCCGTGTCACAGCCGCGCGCCTTTCCGTCGACCTGTTGGCCTTAGAGATCGCTAGCCCGGGGTCGAGCGGTCGGCAACGCCGGGGGCAGGTTTCTGGACGGCTGACGCCTTGAGCGCTGCGGGGCATCGCTCACAACAAACCTGCCCCCGGCGTGCTCCATTTCATTCCGCCCCGTACCGGGTGCCGCCCGCTCTCATGCCCCCGGTCTTTTCCACGATCCGTCCAACGACGATCAACGGAAAGGATCACACCATGACACTCGAACAATCCATCGACCTCGCCGAGCTGCAAGCCGACATGGCCTTCGAGGCCTACCTCGCCGCCTTCGATGAAGACGCCCATCCCGAGACCCTCGACAGCCTCGAGACCGAGGCACTGATCGCCCGCAACCGCTACGACGATCTGCGCAATCAGGGACTGGGTCACTGACCCAGACACTCCTGCGGGTCCTCGGATCCGCAGGGGTCTGACGCCGTCTCTCTGAAGCATCGTGCCGCCCTCAGAGGGTATGACCCGGGTCATCCCGCGCGGGGCAGTTTTCGTGTTCGTCGCGCCCGATCCGTGACCGGTTCGGGCATTCAGTTTGCCTCTCGTCGCGTGCTGTTTGAGCGCAAATTTCGGAAGCTTTTGCGACCTGGTTGTCCTGCACCGATGAGGGCGGACCCCGTTCCATGTCGCGCCGCGGCGAGGGGTCTCGATGACGTCCAATGCCAGCAAAAAGACACAGCATGCAAAACGTAATATTGCGCAATGTGATGTATTGATGTATAAGCGAATGAGAGAAGGAAGATGTTGGCAGGATATGGCCAATGTTTGCACATTTTGTCCGAGGGGTCTGACTCGTGAGGAGGCCAGCGAAAAACCTGAAGCTTGAAGAGCGCATCGAAGTGGCGCGGCGCTTTGCGGCGGGGGAGAGCGCGAAGGAGCTGGCGGCGGCGTTCGGTATCTCTCCGCGCCACGTGAACCGGCTCGCGAAAGAGGAGGCGGGCGATGGGATCGCAGTGCGCGATCCGAGCGATACGGTGGCGTTCCGGGCCAGTCGATCCGAGCTGGATGCCTTCGATGCAGAATGGCGCGAAAGAGGCTATGCCAACCGGTCGCAGGCGCTGAATGCGGTGCTGCGCGGACGGTGCGGTTTCCTCGATATACCCCGTGATTTGGTCGAGGAATTCTGTGCCGCATGGCGTCAGGCGAAGGACGTGAGTGACGCCGGACTGGTGCTTGCCAAGGCGGTGCATCGCGGTCGGCTCGAGGTCTCGGAGGCGGACCGCGCGGTGCTGATCGAACTGCTCGATCTGGCGCAGTCCATGAGCCGTGAGATGGGCCGGTTGAAGGATGCGGCGCAGTCGCTGCGTGCTCAGGAGTGGCCGCAAAAGGAAGACGGGCAGGGGGCGGAGAGCGCGGTTCTGGAGGGCAGCCCGCGCGAGACCGTGACAGGTTTGAGGCTCGTCAGAAATGGCTGATCCCCTCGCCCTCTACGCCTCGGTCATGGGGCGGCTCTGGGAGGATGAGCGCATCCGGGGTCAGGCCGCGGCGCGGATCGATGCCCGGCTGGCGGGTCGTCGGCAGGGTCGCAGTTTCGCACGCGTCGGATCCCTGTCGGCGCGTAACGCGCTGAAGGCGGCCTCGGGGCAAAGCCGCGCGGCGGTCTTCAAACGGATCCGGGCCGGGGGCTGCAAGACGCGGGTGTCCCTCGGGGCGCAGCTCTCCTACATCAACGACAAGGCGGTCTACACCTACTCGACGATGACCAACGCGCTGACCGATGCGGCGGTGCTTTCTCAGGAGCAGAAAGAGGACATCATCGAGGACTGGGCCGGAACCTGGCGCGGCTCGACCAAACTCGGCTTCACCTCGCATATGCTGCTGTCCTTCCCGACCGACGTGACGGTCGACCAGGTCCGCGACATCGCGATGGATTGGACGGAGCACTTTTTCGAGAGCGGCGAATACGGCGATCAATGGGACTATGTGCTCGCTGTCCATGACGACCGGGCGCACAAGCACGCCCACATCATCCTGAACAACCGCGGCGTCGAAAACGGCACCTGGTTCTCCTGTTGGGCCGAGGGCGTGATGTCGCCGCAGCTCATGCGCGAGAAGCAGGCCGAGATCGCGGAAGGCTATGGCGTGATGCTTGATGCCACCACCCGGCTCGAGCGCGGCATCTTCGAAAAGTCCGCCGGGATCGAGGAGATCTACCGCGCCAAGGAAGAGGCCCGCCTGCCGCGTGAGATTGTCATGACGGCCCAGGAATCCGCAATCGCGCAGGCGCAGGTGGTGGGCTTCGCCAAGGACTACAAGAACCTCGCCGACCTGCTGGACCGGATGGACCAGCGCCACATGGCCCGCGCCGTGCGGGGCATGGCGGGCGGGCTCGGCTCCGGCACGCCGTGGAACTTCACCGAAGGAGAGATAGACATGAAGGACATCAAGACCGTCGGTGATGCGATCGACTATTCCGAGCGCACGATTGAGGCGCTCAGACTCAAGGCCGAGGAACTGGACCCGGCGGAGCGGGCCGCTTTTGAAGCCAAGGCCGCGCCGATCATCGCGGACCTCTCGCAAATGGTGCCGGATCCGGAGTTGCGGGCGCGGTTCGGCAAGCAACTCGAAGAACCCTATCCGCCGGGGGCGGGCAGCGAGGTGCTGATCGCCGCGCTTCAGTCCGGCAACGACGAAGGGCTGCGCGACGTGCTCGAGCGCGCCGAGGAGGCAGGCATGGACAGCGAGGAACTGGTGGCGCGCATCTCGGCGGGCGGCACGCGGAACTACGGCATGGCGCAGGACTGGGTCGAGCGGGACATGAACGCGGTGCTGGCGAAGGACGGTCTCAGCGTGGAGACCGCGAGTGACGACCAACTCGATGCGGCGCTCGAAAAGGTCGACGGCGTGATGGACGCGCTGATGGAACGGGCGAAGGAACTGGGCGTCGAGATCGGTCGGACCCTTGCGGACGAAGAACAGGAGATCCTGCCACTCATCGACGAAGACGACCGGACGCCCAATCCCTACCTGCAGGACCTCGCCGACATGCTGCGGGACGGCAAGCTCACCGAGGAACAGGAAGAGACGGTCGAGCGGACTCTGCAATCGGAGCTCTTCAAGGAATTGGGTGAGGAAGGCTTGGCCGAACTCCGGCGCGGGAACTACGAGGTGCTGGATGCGGCCCTGCCAAGCAAGCTCGACCAGATCACCGTCACGCAGGAGTTCCTGGAGATGACCTTCGAGGAGACCGGCGATCAGGTCTTCACCGACCGCGCCGCCGGGTTGCAGCAGGACAAGGCGACCGAGGTGGCACGACTGCGCGGGAGCCAAGAGGCGCAGGAGCTGGGGCGCGATCTTGGCCGCGACCGCGGTCTCGATGACGAGATGGAATTCTGAGGGGGGATGACCACCATGACCAAGACACTTCCCCTCTGGGCCGCGCTCCTCTTCGGTGTGATTTGCGGCGCTGTCATCGGCACCATCGTCGCCGCTTTCTACCTGACCCTGGCCCTGAAAACCGGGTTTCAGAGTTTCGACATGTTGGCGCTCTGGAAGGCGAGCACAGTCACACGCGCGGCGCACCCAGAGGCCTTCAAGGTGGGGTTTGGCGCCGTCGGCTTCGGAGCCATCGGCCTCGGCGCGCTCGCGCTGGCTTGGACCTGGAAGAAAGAGCGCGACGACTACGGATCGGCCCATTGGCAGACCAAGGCGGAGCTGAAGAAGAACAGCATGTTGCAGGCCCCCGGTAAGGGCTTCGTCTGCGGCAAGCTTGGTGCCCCGGCCTCGAAGGCGGAGTTCATCTCCTCGACGACCATCCCGCATGTGATGATGGTGGCCCCGACCCGCGCCGGTAAGGGTGTCGGCTTCGTGATCCCGAACCTCTTGAGCTTCGCAGGTTCGGTGGTGGTGCTCGATGTGAAGGGCGAGAACTTCGAGAAAACTGCCCGGTTGCGGGCGCTCAACGGTGACGAGGTCTATCGCTTCAGTCCCTTTGACTGGGCCAATGCCACGCATCGCTACAACCCGCTCGCCCGGATCGCCAAGGCCCCGAGCTTCGCGCAGCGCTTCACTGAGGTCTCGATCCTGGCCGACCTCTTCCTCGATAAGGACAACAAGCAACTCGACACCTTCTCCGAGGCGGGCAAGTCGATCTTCGTCGCAGCCTGTCTGCTGGCGATCCAGCGCGGCACGCCGAACCTTGGCGAGGTCAACAAGATCGTTGCCGGCGGCGAGTACAAGAACGCGCAATACAAGACCTATGCCGACGAGGCCGAAGAAGACATTCTGCGCGAGCTATGGACCAACGCGGCCTCAGCCTCATCGCGGCTCCTGACCTCGAACATCCAGGCACTTATGACCGCCGGTCTCAAGCAATGGGACAACCCGGCGGTGCGCTCGGCCACCGAGGCGAGCGACTTTGATTTCTCGACCTTCCGCAAGACCCCGCAATCGCTCTACATCGCCGTCTCCGAGGATCACATCGCGACCCTCGCTCCGCTCCTGCGCCTGATGTTCGCCGACCTCATCGCCTCGATCCGGCTGAACGAGCCGGGCCCGGATGAGCCCTGGCCGGTCATGATGATGATCGACGAATTCCAGCAGATGGGGGCGATGCCCTATCTGGAACGCGCGATCCATTCGCTGGCAAGTTACGGCGGCCGCGTCGCGATGATCGCGCAGTCGCTGGCTTCGCTCGACCGGATCTACGGGCCCGAGGGCCGCGAAAGTCTTGAGAACGGGGCAGGGCTGAAGCTTTACATCACACCGCGGGACCAGCGGACGGTGAAAGAGGTCTCGGCGGCCGTCGGCAGCACCACACGCGAGGCTGTCACCCGAATGTACGGCCGCAACAAGGGTTTCCTCGGCGCAACCTCGACCTCGGCGCGGCTGGAGGAACGGCCGCTGCTTTCCGAGACTGAAGCGCGCCTCATGGATCCCGACGAAGTGATCATCCTCGCCTCGCCGCAGCACCCGATCAAGGCGAGCCGGATCAAGTATTACGACGATCCGTTCTTCAAGGCTATGTTGGCCCGCCAGGAGGGCAAGCCATTCCCCTATCCGCCCAGCGTGCAAGGTGTGGGACCTTGGGGCGGCGATGGTGGTGACGAGACCGGCGCAGACGAGCAGGTGAAAGCAGCCGAACGCGCGCCTGTCCGGGACCGTTCACAGCGCCGCGAAGCGCGCGCGATGAGCGTGATGCCGATGGAGTCCGGGCGCGGGCAGCCCGAGCCCGAGAAGCTCGAGCGCGAAGCGGCCGTGCCGAAGGAATGGGAGGCGGCGCTCGACCGGCAGGAGGATTTCATCGAGGAGTTATTGGGTGGGTGATGACGTGACGGTCCCTCTAACCTACAGTGGTTCCGGGAAAATCGTTTTGGTCTGGAAGGTAGTTTCTTTTGAGAGTTGAGGCCGCGGAAAATCCAAAGCACAATCCGATCGAAGGTGTCTCTTTGGACGAAGCTCGCTCGGTTCTTCGGTCCGCGACGCCTGGTGGTGGAATTGGTCTGGAAGAAGTCATTCGCACGTTTGACTGCGACGCGCTTCATGCTGATGAGATTCTACGGGCGTTGGCCGTGGCTGGCTACATCGAACCCTCGGATGTCCGAGGACAGCTCCTCTTCTGGACGCTTACGCCAAATGGCAATCGGCTGGCCTTGGAAAAGAAGCGAAAACGTATCGATCCTGAAAAAGTCAATGCTACCGTCCTAGAGCTGATAAACCGTGCGAAGATCATCAATTCGGACCCTGATCGTCTGCAACGTATCACCTTGAAGCTATTTGGCAGCGCCTTGGAGGAGCGGGACGACTACGGTGATGTTGATGTTTCCATCACCTATCACCGACGCCAGTTGCCAGTGGAAGAACGTGAGCGAATAGAAGCTGCGTTGCGGACACGCCAAAGCGACCACGATCGCCAGACGGTGATGGGACAGGTGATGGGGGCTGAGCAGCAGGACACTCGCGAGATCCGGGCCGCGCTGAAGAAAGGTTTGCCGCACCTTTCGCTAATGCGCGATGATCCTATGGAGCTTGGGACTCCGTTCCGTTGGCTGGTTGATCACGATATCAACGCGGACGCACCGCGCGGCGTCGCTGAGACCATCTTCAGGCCCAACACGCCATCCCTCTTCGAGCAGACCACACGGGAGCTTCCGCAGGTTAGCCTGATGAAGGCGCGCTATCGGGAGATATCCCCGACGAGGAAGGTCTCCATGGAAGGCCTCCACATCGGCATGGAGGATGCCCCTCGGCTCGAAGAGGCGTTGTGGTCTCCTCGGGTGACATACGAAGGAGACCTAGTGCCGAACGATGCGAGAGACGATCCATGTGTTCGATTCGCGGGGTTTCAGCACCTTTGCCCAATCTGGAAGGAGCAGATTGGCGGTGTGCTGATGCTGAAACGAGCCCTGGAGTGGTGCGATCAGAACAAGGTTTGGCTGCGTGATCTCGTACCGATGGTCTCGATTTCACGAGGGAATAGGTGCAACGTTATCCGTCTCGGGGTGGTCGGCCAACTGATCTATTTCGAAGTTGGGCCTACTGTTCAAAAGGGTAGTTTGTTGCCGATTAACCGAACCCGCGTTTCCAAAATCGACTTGGCTGGTGCCTATGCTGTGGCTCGCGCACTATCCAAGATGTACTTTGAGGCGCGATGCGCGAAGTTGCCAGCCTGTTCCGCGACAATATTCCTTCCCTCGGTTGAACTGGAACGGCTGCCAGATTTTCCGAGTCTGGCCAGAAGTGGTAATTTCAAGGAGGGCGGATTTGCCGGGCTTGTGAGGGCGGAGCTGAGATAGGTGGCACGCTATAGATTGCGAAACAAACACCGCATTCCTATTTTTCAGTAATGGCCATCATCTCTCAATCCAAATGAAAAGCAGCGCTCTCTACCATCTATGGAAACGTCAGGTTTTCTTGAGAAATCGGCATCAAGATTTCGATCGACTTCTTGCCACGAGGCGCTTTTCGTCCGGGATATACCTGATCGGCTGCGCGGGTGAGATCGTCTATGTTGGGCAATCCTGGGACCTGGTCAGGCGCTCAATCGAAAGCCTGGGCAACCACTACCACAGGGTAGCGGACACGAAACTGCCTTGGTCGATTGCTTTCGCGCCTTGCTCTCCGGACGAGATGGACGAACTAGAAAGCACCGCGATCCGTACCTATGCACCCCGCTTCAACACATCTCTCCCGAGCATCGCCAAGAGTTTGTCCCGAATGCCGGAGGTGGTTGGCAGCGCCGCAGTATTCCAAGATCAAAAGAGCGACTGCGGGGCATTTCACCCCGAGAACTTGCGACGCCAAGTCGACGCCGCTGCGCAAAATTACGAGCCGCCATGGGCGGTCAAAAAGACCCGCCGGAAGACCGAACGCAAGTCGCCAAGGCAACCGGAAATCGCACTTGAGCCGGTCGAGTGGACCGAGGAGGAAGCGGCTGGGTTGGTGCAGGCCTATGGCGTTTCGCTGAGCGAACCGTTGCGATTTAGGATCAACCTCTGTGAGGATGGGTCGGTGATTACCAAGGATGGGGAAGTCATTGGCACTTGGACGATGGATGAAAACGCCCATCCCTCCTTCTTTCCTGACGGCGCGACCGAGCCCCTCATCTTTGAAGTCTTCGTCGGATTGCTTTGTCAGCGTGTTGCCGAGTGGTATGAAGCTGAAACGAGTGACAAGATTGGGTAGTTTTGCCAAGCTCTTCTATGACACGGGGAACAATCCAAATCGACCTTCGCCCTCCATCCCTGAAAAATGCTCGACGCGGTCGCCCAACTCGACATCCGATGGGGGGTCTGTGTTCTCGACAACAATCACTTGCCGATCAGAATTAAGTTGGAGGAGATATCGATAGAAGTTTCCGTTCAGATTGGTGGCACTCAGGTCATCGTCGGCGCTCTCTGGTTCTTTGTACGACAATAACGGCGAGTCGAGTATGACAAACCCAGGGTGCGGTTTGTCTTTTGACGCACAGAATTCAAGAAGTGAGATCGAAAAAGCAGCTTGAGTGATCGCTCGGAGTCCCTTTCCGTGTGATGTGCGGGCCTTCCCTGAGATCACCAAGTCTTTGACCTGCAAATCGAAATGCACGCGGTCGCTTCCCGGAAAGGCCCAGCTCTTCAAAGTTTTTTCGACCAACTCGGAGAAAGGCGCCACCATGGTGTCGGTAAGGCGAGATACTGAAGTGGTGGTCTCTCCCGATGAACTACCCACCTGTTCTAGTTGTGATTTGCGTGCCAGCAGATCCTGCATCGTATCGAACAGCCCCAAGGCTTCTCGGACATTTGCACCTTTGTCTGCAAGTTCCTTGTAGGAAGCTCGTTGTTTTCGGAGATCAGGGGCAACTACTTGCTGCAGTTCAGTTTCCCGTTCTCGAAGTCTTGCCTCAATACCCGGCAAAGCGCCTTCAAGCCGACGTTGTTCCTTTTCTAAAGAGGCGATCGTCTCTTCCAACTCCCCGGCCCGGCGGTCAATTTTCTTGATTTCAGATGTTGCTGCAGAAGTCACTCGAGACACATCACCTGCACAAACGTCGGTCTTGTGATATTCGGCGGACGATCCACAAACTGGGCAAACATTGGCATCGATCGTTGCGATAATGCTGCCCGCCTCCTGAATACTCAAAAGGCGCTCCATATCCGACCGGTAATGTTCTCTCAGAAGTTGGAAGCGCACTAGAAGCGTTGCGACTTCGGCGTGGCGATTTCGGTTGTCTTCACGGCGTTTCATTAAACTGCGGCGGTCAGTGGATATGCGCTTGTAATATTCCTCAGTAACGGAAAGCTGGTTCGAGCGCTCTTCCATAGCTGCAGAAAGGCGGTTTTCCTGCGCTTCCAGGTCGTCCTTGTTGCCGGAGAGATCCTTAATACGCCGTTCTGTGCCGCCTATTAGCTGATCTAGAAGCTCAAGCTGCGCTTCTCGCTTCTGCTCTTCCGGAGATTTCTGAGAGATTGCTGTCAAAGCGGAATCGTCGAGCCCGGTTAACAACAATCTGAACACAGACGTGTTTGCTGTGTCGGCGGTATAGTTGCCATCCGAAAGCGGCGACCTCTTCTGGATGATCTCTTCCTCGTTGACGATGCACAGGCGTGCGAGATTCCTGAAGCTTAGGTTCTGAGTTTCATCTTTTTGGTTTTTCTTTATTTTTCTGTCGGATAGTCCGATTTTATCCAGCAGAAACGCCGACAGGTTCTCAGTGTCTTTTGCGCTGTGAACATCACCCAATGCTCGGCCCTGCCCATCGGGCAGGGTATCGGAAAACAGACCATCAAAGACCTCGAATGCCCCTCCAGACATGCTTCGGGCAATGGTGAAGTTCTCATCACCAGATGAAACCGCCAAAAGAATGCGGTCATACCCATTGGATTCTTTGAAGTCGGTTAGTGGACCCTTCGCACCAAGCATGAAGTCGATGGTTTCAACGATGAAGGATTTCCCGGTATCCGATGCACCATAGATAACATTCAAGCCTGCGTTGAATGTGACAATGGCCGGTACTTTATCGGGGCCATGGAAAGCAAGGCTTTCGATTTGAATCCCGCGATAGGTCATTCGGAACCTGTGAAATCGTCTTGGAATTCGGCGACCCAGTCATCCAAGAGCTCAGACATCAACGCGTCGAATTGGGTTTCATTGTACTCTTCGAAGTACTGCGCGACCCATTTGGCACGATCGAGCAAGCGCTGCGCGTACGATGTGGTCAATGCTTCAACAAAGAAGGACGAATACTCCCCTGCACGGTAGTAGATCCCCTGATCGGTAATTGAACGCTCAACAAGTTCGCGAGACATGAGTAGATCCAGCGCCGCGTAAACCGCCTTTCTCCTAACCTGTGTCACCGGTGCGGTGATCGGCGTCGACGGATGCAGGTCTTCGGGGCCATCAAGCAAACTCGTTCTGACGACCAGGTAGTCGAGAGCAGTGAGCCGCTGAATGTCGAGCTCCCGCGGAAAACTTGCGTGCAGGGCCATAACCGCTCGTAACCCGGTCTCAAGCGCGCCGTTGAATGGTGATCGGTCCAGGCTGTCTACTTTTTCCATGTCAGCCTTCCATCGTTGGCGAGTTGATGGCAAACGCCTCTTCTGTCCGCCGGCCGTGCGGCTCTATTAAGGGGATGCGCATCGAGAGCCAAGGTCTGAGCCATGTCCGTCACTGCGACAACTCTCGCGTAGCCGTCCGGGTGTGATTTGTCATGCGTGTCAGCGACGCCATCGTGGATCTCATCCTGAAGCGACTCGAATGTGCCGGGTTCGGTTTTGTCGCGAACGAACACACGTAGGGATTCAGCGTGAAAAAACGCTTCACGAGAGCGTTTGAGATGGTCGTTGAGAGGCTTCCACTTTGTGATCTCTGACAAGGATATCTGCGCTTCGCCGGCATGGTCCGCATAGGCCTCGAGCAACCGGTCTACGTAGTTCCTTTCGTGGGCTTCGACTTCCTCGGGAGGCATTTCCGACTTCGGCCGAGGCGGAAGTCCGCCACCAAACCGCCTTTGGTGATATCGAGTCTTGCCGTGCTGCTCGATCACTTTTCGTGCTGCAGGAGCACTGAAGATACGGAAATCGAAGTTGTCCACGTATTTCGAGAAGTCGCCGACGAGTTCGATAACCTGCTTGTCAGTCACCCTTTTGGAGATGGATTTTTCCCATCCCTCGATCACTTTTCCCTTTAGCTTGGATGCATTGCCCAAAAGCAGATCGAGAGTGGGTGTTGTGCCTTTTGGGGCGATGAAGAAGCAGGCCTTTGGTGCTTTGTAGTCGCCGCAGAACGAGTACCAGAGAATCTTCCCGATCTCTGGCGCGATGTCTGTGAAGCCAAGTGGTCGTGCATAGTGCTTACACTGATAGTTGTCCCAGTCACCCAAGAAGCAGTCGGCATCCATGAAACCCGCCACGTCGATCCCTTTGTCGCCGGAACCGGTCGGGCGAACCACGTCGGCATAGATCTCCTTCAGTGAATGAACCCACTCATCGACGAATGTTTCCCACTCATCGGAGTCGTAGGTGAAGATCAGCCTTAAAGGATCGATCTTTGGGCCGTCCTCAAAGCCTGCGGCGGAGAGGGTCGTATCGTGGGGAAGTTCCTTAATTGCGCATTCGAACTCGATCATGGAGACCAATTATCAGATTTCTCTACCTAAAAGTGTTGTCACAATATCAAGTGTTCCTCGGTGATCAATCTGCAATTTGTAGTGCGATAGGCCTAACTTGGAAAAGAGTGATCGGGGCGGCGTTTGTCTCCACCCGGCAGATAGAACTCCGTAATCCCCCGCTTCCCCTCGGCCCGCCCGAGCTGGACGATCACATCGATGGATTTCCGGATGTATTCGCGCACCTCGGCGAATGTCAGCGGTGTGCCAGCCTGCAGAACCATGATCGCCAGCCGGTCGATGGCGAGTTCTGCGGTTTCGGCGTGGATGGTGGAGACCGACCCGCCATGCCCGGTGTTGATGGCCTCGAGATAGGTCAGGGCCTCGGCGCCGCGCAGCTCGCCGACGATAATCCGGTCGGGGCGCATGCGGAGGGAAGCCTGGAGGAGGGCGTTGGCGCTGCGTTGCGAGCCGGCGCCGCGGTCGGCCAGGAGGGCGACGGTGTTGGGCTGGCCGGGGAAGAGCTCGAAGGCGTCCTCTATGGTGATCAGTCGTTCATGCTCGCTCACATGCGTCAGAAGGTGGCGGGCGAAGGTGGTCTTGCCGGTTGAGGTGCCTCCGCTGATCAGGACGTTGAGCCGCGCTTCGACAAGGGTCTGCAGCGCGACCTCGAGGTTTTCTTTGGCGAGACTGGCAATGTTCTTCATCTTCTCGGCACGGAGCGCATCAAGCGAGACGGCCTTGCCGAAAAGATAGGCAGGGGCGTAGTCCTGAACGCTGCCTAAGGCGAAGAGGCGGATGGTGATCGAGGCACCGCGATCGATGGCGGGCGGTACGGCGACCTGGACCCGAAGCGGACGGCCTGCATATTCCACCTTACCGGAGACGAGTGGGTTCTTTTCAGAGACGCGGGCCTTGGCGTCGCCGACGATGGTCTGGGCCATGTTGAGCGCGGTGGTCCGGTCCACGGTCTGGCCCTCATGGCGCATGGTGGCATCGCCCGCGACCTCGAGCCAGACCTTGCCATCCGTGTTGATCGCGATCTCGACCACGTCATCGCGTCTCAGCAGGTCGCTGAACGGGTCGAGGTAGCGCTCGAGGTATGAGGCTGGTGGCGCCTGCTCCATCAGTAAATCACCACATCCCTGTCCACGAGCACGGTGACCGACGCCCCCTGATCGACATAGATGGTCGGCGCAATCGAGACCTGGTCGGCGATGACCGAACCGACCGCGTCCTGAAGGTTGCTGCCGACATCGCCCAACACGATGCTGGTCGTCTCGTTGTTGGCACTCTCCGCCGCCACGGCCGGTGCCGCTCCGATCACGGAAATCAGTGCAGCTCCGCCGAAGCGCTCGGCAAACTTGGTGTCAACGAGACCGGTGAGGCCCGACCGGCCGAGTTGATCGCCGCCCACGGCGGCGATCTCCATCGAGGTGCCGTCCGGTGTCAGGACTCGGGTCCAGAGGATCAAGATGCGCTTCTGGTGCATCTCGATCCCGGAGCGATATTGGCCAAAAAGGCGGGAGCCCCGGGGGATCAGAATCCGGTCCCCGGAAAACGCCGGAACCGGCTCGGAGACGACCGCGACCACGGAGCCCGGCAGATCGCTGTTGATGGCGGTCTGGAGCGCGGCCTGGATGACGGACCCTTGGGTCAGGGTGCGTTCAGGATGAGCGAGGCGGGCGGCCTCCTGCACCTCGAGTGGGCGCGCGCTTTTCAGGAACTGCTCATTGCCCGAGAGGACCGGGCCGCCAGTGCCAGCGGTCGCCGGATCGGCCAACGCCGCGCCACTTTGGCCACCACGTGGACCATCGGCAAAGACCACCGCTGGCGATTTGATCTGCGCGGTCAAAAGCTCCTCGGCAACCCGCTCGGCCTCACGCTGACGCTGCTCCTCTTCCTGACGCCGGCGTTCTTCAAGAAGACGCTGGTCGGCGATCAACCCTTCGCGATCGAGCTCGGCCTCGAGGCCTTCGCGTTGTGCGCGTTCGGCATCGAGCATGGCTTGCAGCCCTTCGATGCGGGCCTCGTTCTGGCGCTGCAGGTTGGCAAGCTCGGTTTCCTTGGCGGCGAGCGTCGCTTCAAGCGCGGCCTTCTGTTCGTCGAAGGCTTCGCGCAGGTCGGCGACGGCGGACTGGATTTCCGAATTGCGCGCGGCCTGGCTGGCGGCAAGCGCCTCGCGGAGCTTGGCGATCTCGGCCAGCACTTCGGCGCTCGGTTCGGGGGCAGGGGCGGCGGGGACATCGAGCGCTTCCTCGACCGCAATCAGCGCGTCATTGACCCGTTGCTCGGTCTCATCGGGTGGAAACTCCAGCCGCCCGCCGGTGCCGGGGCGGCGGTCCTGGAAGGTCTCGACATCGGAGGTCTCGAGCGCACTGTCGCCCTCCTGCAGGCCAGTCGCTAGGAAATACGCGACCCCGGCACCGCCCAAGGCGAGGGCAGCGGCGAGCGCACCGACCCCGAGGCTGTTACCCCGGCGTTTGGATTTACCGCGCTGGCTGAATTGATCGAGGCGGTTTTGAAGGTCAGGAGGGGTTTGATCGGCCATGGTCAATTGCTCACATAGATCGCGCTCTCGTCGCGCCAGGCACAGATCGCCTCGTCGCCGATGCGCAGCGTCCAGTAGGTGTTGACCCCGAGCACGCGGACGGTATTGCCTTGCTGGGTCCAGTTCACCGTGCGTTCGCGGCCCTGGTCATCGGCCTTGAAGAGGGCGGGCTGGCGACCACTCTCCGGGAAGACAAAATACGTGTAGCGCCCGTCGTCGTAGATATGGCTGGGGCGGAAATCCCCTTTTCCCGAGACGCGGTAGTTGTAGTTGCGCGGTGCCTCAAAGCCCTTGGGCTGGGTCGCACCTGCCGCGCGGCGCTCCTCGTCGGGGTAGCGGAAGCGTACCTCGAAGAACATTCCGGTGCGGTTCGGGATCGAGCCCTCGCGCAGATGGAAGGAATAGGTGCGGCGGTTGGTGATCACCGTCATGTTGGTCGAGGCATTGGCCACATGCGGTTTGATCGTGAGCACATTGCCAAGCTCGGGGATCGGATCGACCTGGAAGCTTTCGGTGTCGCCGACAATCACCGCCTCGAACCTCTCCCCAGCCCCGAAATGAATCGTGGTCGAATGACGCAAGTCAGTTTCGATCCGGTAGACCTGGTTTTCATTATAGACGGCAGTGCGGATGCGGATGTCGAGCGGGCCGCCTTGCGGCGTGGCTTCAGCATAGGCGGCAACAGGAAGAGCAAGCGCCAGGAGGAGCGCGGGCAGGGATTTCATCTTGGTCAGTTCTCCAGGGTCTCGGCGTCGACGCGGTAGGAGGTCACCACGAAGCCCAAGGGGTTGGCCCAGACGTCCTGAAGGCGCTGGCGGGTTTCGGGTTGGAAGTCGTAGCCGACGGTGGCGACATAAGACCTGGTCACGGTGCGGGTATCGCGGGGACGGCGCAGCGTGCGGGTGAAGCGGACCTGCGCCACACCGCGCTCGATCTGGTTAACCGACTTGATCACCACCTCGATCTTGGCGTCGCGGCCATAGACGGTGATCGGGTAGTCCTCATTGGTAGAGGACCAGAGATCGCGCAAAGTGTGTGCCGCATCGCCGTCCGAACGATCCAGCACCGAGTTGATACGCTGCTCGCCATCGGTCAGGTCATAGGTCTCGCGGTCATCCACATAGGCTACGAGATTGGCCTGGATGATGGCGTCGCTCTCGGACAGCGTCAGCGCCTGGACGGCGGCGACCCGATCCATCTCGCCCGTTTCCTTGTCGACCACGACGACGAAGGTTTCGGTCGATTTGAGCGGAAAGAGGCTGGCGCCCGCGACCATGCCGGCGACGCCGACCAGCACACCGGCCGCCGCGACAAACCATGCGAAGCGCTCACGCCGCCTTGGCCCGTAGATGAAATCCGCCTCGAAAGCGTCGCGGTCAGGCGCGGAGGAACTGGTTACAGTCTTCTTCAAAGTGGTCGTCTTTCAAATCAGGGTTTGCGAAAGGCCTTGGCGGCGGAGAGGAGCGCGCCGGGGCTTTGCCGGATCAGCTCGCCGGTCTTCACCACGCCCGCATTGGCCATCTGGTTCAGTTCCTGCGGAGACTTGCCGGTGACGAGACGCGAGGCGGCACCCGTGCCGTACTCGCGCGTGTTCACGAAGCCCTGACGTGCGAGGCCGGTCAGACCCACGGCATTCGAGGCAATGCCCACCACGCCGGTAAGGTTGGAGGCGATGTAGGGCACCGACGCCATGATCCCGGCGCTGAGGATCAGGATCACGAGGAAGGGCAGGATGAGGCTGACGGTCTCGACATCGCCCGGATCGGCGGAAGCATCCCCAATGGCCTCGGCGATCGCCACGATGATGCCCGCGGCCCCGGCGGCCGCGACCGGCATGAGCGCATAGCCGATGGTGGCGCGGGTCCAGGCCTCGAAGAGGGATTGGGTCGGTTTGAAGAGCGAGGTCACGATCATGAAGGGGGCGATCACGATCATCAGCGCGAAGACGATGCGGGCGAAGGCGATGATCCCGGCGGTGACGGCGGCGAAAACGGCGGAAAGGACGAAGAAGATGGCACCCAGGACCGCGCCGAAGACCCAGCCCGCCCGGTCGCCGATCGTATCGCCATAGGCGGTGATGCGGGCGACCATGTTGTCGAGGCTTTCATAGACGCCAGCTTCGTCGCCCGAACCGGTGAGGGCCAAGATGGATGCGCCGATAGAGTCGGGGACCTGGGTGACGATGCCATAGATGACGCTGAAATTGTCCCAGCTCTGCGCGAATATGCCCACCAGAGCCACCTTCATTCCGAAGGCAAAGCCGGTGCCGAAGGGCAGGGGGCGGAGCTGCATGACTGCATTGATCCCGAGAAGCACGACAAGGAGCGCGGCCCCGGCGGAGATCACGTCGCCAACCGTGCCCGCCGAAGAGACAAAGCCGTCCTGCGCCACGGTATCCACCGCGGCGTCGACCTGGCTCAGGATGTCGCGAATGACCCCCATTTATTCCGCACAGGCCTCCACAACTTGCGCCTCGAGCGCGTCTGCCTGCGCGTAGAGGTCGAGCACCTTGAACGGCAGGCGAGGATTGTCCGATGTCTGGAACCGGGGCAGAGCGGTGAGCGCCTGTTCCCAGGTGAACTGATCCAGCAGGCAAGTGCAGCTCTCCGAGGCGAGGGCTTCCTCGGCGATCAGGATGCGCAGGATCGCGCGGTAGCCGTTGCGGAGATAGGCGGTCTCGGCCAGATCGGCGGGCGGTTTCGGGACACGGCATGCGTCGGCCTCGTCCCGCGCGATGGCCATCGAGTTGAAGGGTGTGTCACCGGAGGGCTGCGTGGTCGGAGTTTGGGCCAACGCAACACTGGGCAGGGCGGCCACGACAAGCGCGGCGAGACCAAGAGATAGAACCGGTGCCAAGCTGAGGGTCATGACTTGCCTCATGGATCCACCGCCATCGACCGGAACTTGCGTTCATCCGCGAGCGTCGCGGCATCGACGACGCCAAGCTGGCCGGCGCTGACGCCTTGCGCCGCTTCAAGCCGCCAGATCTGGGTCAGGATGATGCCGAGCTCGGCGGTGACACGGGTGTTGAGATCAACGGCGGCCTTCAGACCGTCCTGATCGTCGATGAGCCCGACCATGGTCTCGAGCCGTTCGAGGCTTTGACCCGCCTCCTCATGGCTTTCCTGCGCGGCGACGGAGAGCATGGCGCTGGCCCCGGCCGAGGTGGCGATGCGGTTGTCGGCGGGCTGATCGGAGCCTGAGAGCGTGCTCAGGCGCTCCGAGGTGAAGCCGCTGCCAGACAGCACTCGCTCGACCGAGGCCGAAAGCTCGGCGCCGGGATTGAAGCCGCTCAGGAAATCCCCGCTCGCCAGCGATTGCGCAGTATTGAGGGGGGCCACCAGCTCGCCACGCAGCGCTCGGAACTCCTCGACTGTGGCGAAGAGTTCTCCGAGCCCGCTGCCCTCAATGAGGGAGGTCAGTTGCGCCTCGAGGTTCGTCAACTGCGAGAGCTGGGTTTCCAGTTCCAACCGCATGGTGGCGAGCTGCTGCATCTGGACATTCAGGTCCTCGGCCATATGCTCGAGCTGGGCGACAAGCTGACCAAGCTGTGATCCATCAAAGGTTGGCACGCCTTGGGCCGTGGCGGGCGAGGCGAGTCCGAGTGTGGTGACTGCGGCCACCGTCAGGAGAAGATGTCTCATTCGGGAACTCCCATCTGCATGAAGTCGCGCTCGGCCAGCCGATCGGCGACGAGGTGCTGCGCATAGGCCGCCTCGCGCTGCTGGTTGGCGGCCATCAGCCGGACGCGGAGATTGAGGATGCGGCCGATCTCGGCCTTGGCGTAGGTGTTGAGTTCCCAGGCCGCCTTGGCATTGGGTTGGGCATCGATCTGCAGGATGATCGCGCGCAGACGATTGATGACCTGTTCGGTCGTGGCCGAGCTGTCGGCGGCGTAATAGACGCCGGCCTCGGAGATGCTGGCATATTCGGCGAGCGCAAAGTCTGAAGGTGAGAGCGTGCCAAGCGCATCGGCACCGCCCACCACGGCCAGGTATTCGTTGTAGAACTTCGAGATGTTGCGCACGTAGCCCTGGGTCTCGGCAAAGGGCGGCACGCCGCCATATTCGATGACCCGACCGGGGCCTGCGTTATAGGCCGCAAGTGCATGGGGGATGTTGCCGAAGCGGTTCAGCTGCGTGATGATGTAACGTGCGCCGCCGCGCAGGTTGTCTTTCACGTCATAGCGGTCGACTCCAAGATCGGAGGCGGTGCCGGGCATGAGCTGGGTCAGTCCATAGGCCCCGACCGGGCTTTCAGCGGCGACGTTGAAGCGGCTTTCCTGTTTGATCAGGGCCTGGAAGAGGCAGCGCCACTGTGTGGCCGAGAGACCCGCGCGGGCCACACCGGGCGCGCCTGCGAACTCACCTGCCACCTCGACGATCATCATTTCGACCGTCTCGCGGCCTTCGCCGAAGAGACGGCTGTTCATCGGGTTCGCATCGGTATTGGGATAGACCGCTGCCACCCCGAAATCCGCATTGCCCTCAAGCGCGCGAATATCGAAGCCGGGCCCGGTGATCGCGGCGGTCATCTCTTCGAGGACGCGCAGCTGGTCGGCCTGGACATCGGCCAACGTGGACTCCGTCCGATCCTTGTCCTGCTGGACGCCAAGATCTTCGGCAAGCGCAGTCACCCGCGCGATGGCGCGACCGATCGCGGAATTGTCCTGCGTCGGCACGCCCTGGGCATGCGCAGGCAGGGCACCGAGGCTAAGGCAGAGCCCGGCGGATATGATCGCGCCACGGCTCATTCCGGACGGGGCAGGGGCTCGAAGGTGCAGTCGGGCTTGGCCGTCTCCTGCACCGGTGCGCCCATGGTCGAGAAGGAAAGCGCGGACCGCGTCACCTGCGGCTCGCCATTGCGTCCGAAGCAGGGCGAGGTTTTCTCGGTGTATTTCTCGCAAGCTGCCAGAAGGCTCGCGGCGGCGCAAAGCGCGAGGAGGGGTTTCGAACTCATATCACATGTCTCCAGAAATCAGGGTCGACGCGCCAATCGGCGGGCACGCGCGCTTCGCCGGTGGCGCCACCGCCAAGGATGGGGAGAAGGGCGCCGAGCGCGGAGAGATCGGCGTCAACGAAGACGCTATCCCCCGCCGAGCGCACGAGCGCGATGCGCTGGCCAATGGTGGGCTGCACCAGAAGGGCCGCCTCCTTGGCGTTGATGCGGAGAAAATCGTAATCGGAGACGGTGGCGCGATCGTTCGGGAAGAGGATCTGGGTCGGGACTGTTTCGACGATGGTCTTGCCGACGCGGCTGTCGCGCAGCTGGCTCGGGTACTGCGTCATCATGATCACGACGCAGTTCATCTTCCTGAGCGTCACCAGCCAGTTTTCCAGCCGCGCCCCGAAATACGGATCGTCCAAGAGCTTCCAGGCCTCGTCGAGCACGATGATTGTGGGACGACGATCCTCGACTACACGTTCGATCTGGCGGAAGATGTAGGAGAGCACCGCCATGCGCTCGGTGGTCATGTCGAGGATCTCGGTCATATCGAACCCGACGATGTCACCTATGAGCTGGAGGCCCGCGCCGCGTTCTGGTTCGTCGAAGACCCAGCCATAGCGACCACCCGGCGCCCATTCGGCAACGCGGGACTGCAGCTCGCCATCATCATCGAGCGACTGGAACAGGGTCTCAAAACTGACAAAGCTTTGCAGGGCCGCGCCCGCATCGGCGTTCTGACCCACGGCGCTCTGGATATGGCGGGATTGCTCGCCCGAGAGCGTGTCATTTCGTGTGAGCAGGGTCGCAAGCCAGTCCGAGAGCCAGGCGCGGCCGCGCTTGTCGGTCTCCGTGGCGAGCGGGTTGAGGCCCGTGGGAACACCGGCCCGGATTTCGTTGTAGCGGCCGCCAAGCGCACGGACGGCCATCTCGAGGCCGCGATCTTTGTCGAAGAAGAAAAGCCGTGCGCCGACCCGCTGCGCCTGCGCCGCGAGGAAGGCGGTAGTCAGCGTCTTGCCCGTGCCGGTGCGCCCCAGAACCAGTGTATGGCCGACGGTCGGTTCCTTACCGGGGCCGCCCGCCTCGTGGAAATTGAACCGATAGCCCGAGGTGCCGACCGTCGGCAGGACCGAGATGGTTTGGCCCCAGGGCGACTGATCAGGGCCACGCCCCTCGACGCTGCCATGGAGCGCCGCGAAATCAGCGAAGTTGATCGAGGAGATCGGCGTCTTCCGCGCCCGGTAGCCGAAATTGCCGGGGGATTGCGCGAAGTAGGTGGCTTTGAGAGCCATGTTCTCCCGCACAATGACGGACATAATCTCCTGACCGACGCGCTTGATCTGGGCGGCGGCGCGTTCGAGCGTGTCGCGGTCTGGGGCATAGACGGCGATCGAGAGGTGATGATCGCCAAAGGCGATGCGGCCTGCTTCCTGATCATCTGCGGCCTGGCCGAGTTGTTCGCGCAGGGAGACGGCAGCATCGTCGGAGGCATGCATCTGGCGGATGATCCGCTGGATGCGTTCGGCCATGATGTTGTTCGGTATCGGGCTGAAAGAGTTCGTCAATACGATGTCGAGCGGCAGGTCGAGCGCGTCGAGCAGCGTCACATCTGTCAGCGCAGGATAGGTCTTCATCGAAAAGAGCGCGCCGTATTTGACCTCGCCGGTCACGGCATCGGTCAGGGTGACCACGTCGCCGTCAAAGGTCGCGCGGCAATTGCTCAAAGTATGTGAAAGAGGCAGAGCGCTTTGTCCGAAGGCGATGGGGGAGAATGCCCCAGCGTTCAGCGTGTTGAGATAGCCCAGCCATTCCCCGCCGGACTTCGTGAGCCGCACGGGATTGGCCGAGGCAAGCGCCACCTCGAAGAAGCCCATGACCTCGTTCAGCTCCTGCAGGCGCGTCGCGCGGTCCTTGACCCAAGCCTTTCGGGCCAGCGCGCGCAGGAGCGGAATGCGGGCGGAGATATCGGGGCGCCGGATGACGCTGAGATAGAGCTGGCGCTTGGCTGGGCGCAGGTCTTTGACATGGGTCTGCCAGCGCGCGTCGATCGCCGCGGCGAAGCTGTCTTCCTCGATGGGGCGCATTCCGAGATCCTGCGGGACCGAGATCCGGTGGATGTAAAAGCCGAAGGCGTTGCCGGTCTGGGCGACGATGGCCGCGACCGCGCGTTTGAGCGCGTCGAGCCGGGCGTCTTCAGTGGTCATCGGGTTCAGACCATCAAGGCGCAGGGTGGCCAAGAGGTCGCCCTCGCGCAGCACCATCACATCGTCATCCGCGAGGGCAAAATACGGCAGGTGTTCGGCGAGATAGCTCTCCCGCGCGAACGCCCCGCCGCCGGCTTGATGCAGGGCGGCCCCAAAAGTGGAAAGAGTGCCCGCATCAAGCGCCAAAGCTGTCGCCTCCGTGCAGGGCCCGGTTCTTCGTCGGGCGCACCGAGCCGTAGGAGACGCGCAGGACCTCGAAGAAATGCGGCTCGCGGTCGGCGACGAACCAGAGGATCGGATAGGCGACGAGACCAATCAGGAAGAAGACCATGGACTTCGTCCAGATGAACGGCAGAACGACCCCGGTCGCCAGCACCACCAGGTATCCGACAGGGAGACCCAGATACTTGGGCGGACGGGCGAGACCCAGGAAGAGGGGGGATCGTTCTGCCACTGCTCTACTCGGTTCTCAGGAGAAGCCGTCGACGATGGTGCCGGCCGAGAAGATCAGCACGATCCCGATGATGACCGAGGCGAACCAGCCCCAGTTCAGCCGTCCCATCATGCACATGAAACCGGTGCCGATGACCGCGAGCGTGGCGACCGCGATCCCGATCGGACCGGTCAGCGCGGCCTCGACGGTTTCCAGCATGGTCTGGATCGGCGACAAGTCCTGCGCGAGGGCGGGAGTTGCGAAAGCCGCCAGGGTTGTGGCGGCAGGCAAGAGGCGGCTGAGGCGATGTCGAAGCATGCGAAGTTCCCTTGTTTTACTGAAGATCGATGAGGACCGGAGCGCGCGCAGGCACCCGGGCTGCGACGCGAATGTCCCGAGCAGCAATGGGCGTGCCTGCCAGCCGGGACCGGATCCGATGGATGCGCGCAATGTAGTCGCGGGTCTCGGCGAAAGGCGGAATGCCGGAATACTCGACCACCCGGTGCGGTCCGGCGTTATAGGCTGCCAGCGCCAAGTCGATGTCCTTGAACGTTCCGAGTTGTGCAAGCAGATAGCGCGCGGCACCGTCGAGGTTCTGGGAGGGATCGCGCGGATCGACTCCGAGGCCGCGGGACGTGTCCGGCATCAGCTGGCCGAGACCATAGGCGCCCTTCGGGCTGACGGCGGTCGGGTTGTAGCTGCTTTCAGCTTCGACCAGGGCGCGGAACAAGACCTGCCAGTCGTCAGCACTCAGACCAACCTGACGCAGGGCGCGGTTCCCCTGGTGGCGGTCAGCAGTCGTCCGGATCAGGGCGAGGATGTCATCGCGACCGGAAGGCGGCGTGGTGTCCAGCGAGGCCAGAATGACTTCGGCCTCAGCGCTATGATCCAAACCAGCCCATGCAGGGCGCTCACCGTGAAAAGTCCAGCCCGAGGTCCGGGCTGTCCCGTCGCGGCCGAAGGCGATGACGTCAGCCGCGCTCCTCGAGGGTGATGCTGTAGTCAGGACCAAAGCGCAGATCGCGCCCGTCACCGAATTCGAGATGATGTTTGAAGAGGCCCGGCCATATGTTGAAGTACCGCGGCTCTGGCCCGTGCGGGGTGATCCGGGTCGAGACCAGAATGGCTTCCGGCTCGCCCTCGCGCAGGTAGATGCACTGGTAGCGCGGCTTGCCATCGTCCGTGAACCCCACGAGTTCATACCGGCAGCGGAACGCGATGCCCTTCTCGGACAGGTCTTTGACACCATCGATGGTGATCAGGATCTGGTTGCGCGCTATCGGCATGTTCGGACTCTCCCCACGAGAGCCCTTCTACTTCCTGCGCTTAAATCCATAAAGTCATACGGAGTCAATACGACATATTGCAGGAAAATACATATTGCAAGATAGTTGCCGCAACTTTTGCGGGAGAGCGACATGAGACGACAGGTGATGGCAGCGGCGATGGGGGTATTGGCGGTGTTTGGCGCCCCGGAAAAGGCGCAGGCCTATGACATCGACTGCGCCATCATGCTCTGTATGGCAGGTGGTTTCCCCCCGAGCGCTGTCTGCGCGCGGGCCTATCGCACCATGATCCGCCGCATCACGCCCTGGCCAAGCCTGCCGCCCTTCGGGGTCTGCACCTTTGCCCATGTGCCGGTCGAGCTGGGCGGACCCGGCGGCGAGGGCGAGCTCGACACCAATCTGCCGGAGTATGAATGGCTGAACCGCAC
The DNA here is from genome assembly GCF_015220045.1 of Marivivens aquimaris. NCBI lineage: Bacteria > Pseudomonadati > Pseudomonadota > Alphaproteobacteria > Rhodobacterales > Paracoccaceae > Marivivens > Marivivens aquimaris. The sequence continues at coordinate 66,846 of NZ_JADBGB010000006.1, forward strand.
TCATGTGATCTGGTTCACCGGGCGCTCCTACGAGCCGCGCGACGAGCCGCGTCAATGGGACTGGTCGATCCGCTCCTGCGATCGCGAGAACCGAAGCTGCCGCTACATCCAGCGGGTCTACGGTTCCTACACGCCTTGGCCCGCGACATTCATCTCGGAAAGTGGACAGGAGATCGCCTATCCGTCGGGCGGAGGCTTATGGCACTTTTATGCCCGCAGCATCATGGTCGAGTTTGGTGACTTTGAGGGCAACATGGGCCATTCGGAGTGGTTCTCCTACTAATCGTGGCTGTCCGGCAGCTTGAGTGAAACTGTCCGTACTACGACAAGCGTAGGGTCGTAACTGCATGGGTCCACAAACTGGCGGCGGCTCACGCTTCCATCATCCCAGCGGTAGTCGGTAAACACATGGGTTTCGTTCGTTCCGTCGATGATAAACCCTTCCTGGAAAGGCCAGCCTGTCTTTCTCTTCGCCATGTACCCGCGCTACTCGTACAGTTCTTGCCGTTTTGCCTTTTGAAATTGCGGCGGGATCAAAGCCTCAGGAAGCGGATTAACGCCTCGCAAAAAGCTCTTCGGGATCGACATTGAGCGCCTTGGCGATGCGTTCGAGAAGGTCGAGGGAGGCCGCAAATTTCGAGTTCTCGAGCCTGCCCATGTGACCGCGGCTTACGTTGGCCTGATGAGCAAGCGCTTCCTGGCTGAGGCCGCGGGCGCGTCTCAATTCCTGGATGTTCAGTGCTACACGGTCCCGCAGTCTCATGCCTTTGAGACGGACACGGCGCACGAAATATCGCCACGCGATATATGTTACATTCAAAGTTGGGGGTGCGGAAAAGTCGAAAATCGGTGCTTAGAGATAAAGGACCAAATTGCATGTAGTTCCAGGAGCCTAATGTTAGAAATGCTACTATAGCGCGTATAAAGTGCCGTCAATACACCATGGCACGAAATGGCGTCAGTTACGCATAATGAAGTTTATGTTAACCAACTGGCGCCCTGAGCCGCTAAAACATTACGATTTGATAATGCCCCGGCAAGGGCAGTGCCACCGTACCAAAGTTACTCCTTTGCGAAAGGAGCGACCATGTTCAGAACTTTCGGATTGCTCTTGGGTCTCGCAACTGCTGTAGTTCTTTTGTTTATGGTTTCGAACAGATGCTGTCTTCTGCGAAGGCATCTGATTGAAAGCTACTCTACCTTTCACTTGCCCAGGCGATTGCCGCCTTCATTTCCGCCGGGTCGAACTAACGGAGTTCTGCCGTGGTCAGCACGTCGGCGAACCTGGTTCCCCACTCCAACAAAGCCCCTTCGCCCACCACAGCGACGCGGCGGAAGTCATTCCTATGGGCTGTGTCGATTTTCAGATCTTCGAGCAGAGCGGACGGCCCATCGTAGCCTTCGAACCTCGTGAGATCGAGAACCAGGCCGGGCTTACTTGTCTCTTGCAGGCGCTCATGAAGCAGGGCGTGCATCCGTTTCAGGTCGCTTTCGCTGAGCTTGCCCTCGCAGGCGAGGCCAATCGTGTCGTCATGAGCTGTCAGTGTCTCGGTGAACATGGTTTTCCTCCTCTTTTTCCGGTTTGCCGTGACCGTAAAGGTCAGCGTTTTCGTGTGCGCGGTCTTCGTGTTCGAACTCCAGGCTGGAATGGGCGATGTTGAAGTCCTCCTTCAGCCGGTCCTTGATCGCTGCCTTGATCTTTTCGATTTTACCCCAGCCGCCCGCTGTCAGCACCACGTGGCAGTCCAGCGCCGCCTTGTGCTCCTCCATCTGCCACAGATGCACGTGGTGAACGTCCGCTACACCATCGACGCTCCGCAGCGCCTCAACGACGGCTGCATTGTCGATGTCGGGTGGGCTGCCGAGCATCAGGGTTCTGATCGGACCGCCAATCTCAGTGAAAGCCAGATAGAGGATGTAAAGGGCAATGCCGATGGTGATTGCGGGATCGACCCATCGCATGTCGTAGAGGATGATCAGGGACCCTCCAATGATGACTGCCACAGAGGCCAAAGCGTCCGACAGGTTGTGCAGGAAAAGCGCACGGATGTTCACACTGCCTTTCTGCATCGAATAGGTGAGCAGCGCCGTCAACGTGTCGACGACGAGTGCCACACCGCCCAGGATCACCACCGTCCAACCAGCGACCTCGGGCGGGTCGATCATCCGCATGCCACCCTCATAGATCAGGTAGAAACCGATCAGGATCAGGGTCGTGTAGTTGATGAGTGCCGCGACGATTTCAATCCGACCATAGCCGAATGTCATGCGTTCATCGGCGGGTCGTCTGGCGATTTTGCGCGCAACGAACGCGATCACCAGTGACGCCATGTCCGAAAAATTGTGTAGGGCATCTGCGATCAGCGCCAGGCTGCCGGAAAGGATGCCGCCAACGATCTGCGCGACGGTCAGAAGCCCGTTGGCCCAGATTGCGATGGAGACCCTACGATCACCTGATTCAGGATCAATGTGGGTATGGCCATGATCATGCGGCACGGTTGTTCTCCTCATGGCTGTGGTTCGGTCGACTGAGACCAGGGACCTTTGGCAACATTCCACGACGGATGCGGCGAACCCGGGCATTCATCCAGTGACGGATGACGTGGCGATAGAGAAAGTCACGCGCAAATCCGAAGTTCTGACTATATTTCAAATAAAAGTCATCGGGCGCATCAAAGGTTCCAAAATCACGAACGATACCGGTTTTCTGAATATAAGTGCTGCCGCCGTTCCAACTGACTGGTGGCGCACTCAGGCAATCCGTTCCAGCGCCGTAGCCGCAAAGGCTTTCTGTTTCGCTGAATTCCTTCTGAAGCGACTGCAGGAAGGGGGCGTCCAGAATGAAGCCTTCGAGATTGATCCAGCCCTCTTCTGTTTCGACTTCGACCCACGAGTGCAGAATTTCGGACGGTGCGAGGGGGTAGACCAATTCGGGCACCACGCCACGCTGCAGGGCCTTGTGGATGGTGAAGCCGTGCAGTCGGCAGCGGATGCCTACGCTGCGCAGCAGTGCCATGAGAAGCGTCCCTTTCGTGTTGCACTGCCCGTAGCCGTCGGTCAGCACCGCAGAGGCGGGAATGTCGTCGACGCGGTTGTAGCCGAACGCAATCACGTTCCGGACAAAGTCATAAACCGCGCCAATCCGGTCGACACGGGCAAGGTCATGCCAGCCACGATCTCGTACCAGGTTCGAGATTGAGGGCGAGTCAAAATCCAGCAGTCTTGTTGCGGTTAAATAGGAATCGGTGGGTGCCACAGGGTCTCTCCTCGAATCGTTCACGAGGAGTCTTAATCTCTACAGTGACTAGAGAGACAAGCCTTTTCTCAAATGTTACTTTCGATCACAGCTCTATCCGATAGTGCCAAGGGCCGGGAAGGTTTCGAGCAGCCAGAAGGCAAGGCGGCTGATCTGACCTGTCATCACGCCGATACCCATCAGCACCATCAGTCCGCCCGATATACGATAGAGCCATCGACCAGCCGCACCGATCCGCTTTAGCCTGCCTGCAATCTCGTTGGTGAAGAGCGCTATGATTAGAAACGGCAGTCCAAGCCCTGCGGAGTAGATTGCCAGCAAGGCCATCCCGTCCGCTCCAGATGTCGCGCTTACTGCCAGGATCGACCCAAGCACAGGGCCTATGCAGGGCGTCCAGCCAAAGGCAAAGGCAAGACCCAAAAGGTAGGCTCCAACGGCGCTGCCGCCGTCAACTTTTACGTCGGGCCTCGTGTCACGCATCATTGCGGGGATCTTGATCGCGCCCATCATGACAAGTCCGAACAAGACGATCAAGAAGCCACCCGCAAGCCCGAGTTCGTATTTCCAGCGCAAGAGCATCCCGCCCAAAAGACTTGCCCCGGCCCCGAGCGCCACGAAGACTGTCGAAAACCCGAGCACGAACCACAAACTCAGGACCACGCTGCGCGCCCGTTCGGCAATGCTGCGCGCCGCCCCGGATTTCGCGGCGGGCTGTCCCGCGATGTAAGAGACGTAGCCAGGTGCAAGAGGCAAGACGCAAGGCGACAGAAAGGATATAGCGCCACCCAGAAAAGCCGCGACGATTCCAACACCTGAGATTTCGAACATTCAATTCCTGCCTTGCTTTAGCCTGTGAAACGCGCACCGTTGTAAAAGCTAAAGCTACTGTAGGAGCAATGCCGTTTTTTACGCTCCGCGGGGTGCCGCGAGGATGATAGCGGCACCCAACAAGCATACAGCGGTGCCGAGCAGATCCCACCTGTCCGGCCGGTGCCCTTCGGCGAGCCACATCCAGAGAATGGACGCGGCAATATAGATCCCACCATAGGCCGCAAAGGCGCGTCCCGCAGCCACAGTGTCGACCTGAGCCAGAAGCCAGCCGAACGCCACCAGCGCCGCTACACCGGGGACAAGCCAAAGAGGGGACGCGCCAAGACGCCACCATGCCCAGATGGCAAAGCATCCGGCGATCTCAGCCAAGGCCGCGAGCGGATAGACGAGCACTGCGGTCATCTCAGGCGCCGATCTCGTCGTGGTCCGTCAGGCACTCGGAATGGTCGCGCAACACCTCCAGCACACGGCAATCGGCCGTGTGCCCGCCGCTGCATTCATGCACCATCCTCTGCAATTCTGTCCGAAGGGCTTCAAGTCGGGCCATACGTTGCTCAACCTGCTTAAGTTGCCTGCGAGCGATGGCATCGGCCTCCGCGCAAGACTTGTCCGGATGATCGCTCAGATCGAGAAGCTCACGGATCGCGTCCAGCGAGAACCCGAGTTGCCGCGCATGCCGGACGAAAGACAAACGGTCAAGCTCACTATCTCCATAGCGCCGCTGACCGCCAGCCGATCGCCCGGGCTCGGGCAAGAGTCCGATCTGCTCGTAATAGCGGATCGTCTGCACCTTCGTCCCGGTCTTTTTTGCCAAAGTGCCGATTGTCAGCATATCATCTCTCCAGACTATCTACAGCCCGTGTAGCTTTAAGCGTTTTTTTGCACAAGTTCCGCTTGGCATCTCACAGGTCAGTGAACATCGCTCTTCCATCCATAATAAGTCTTGAACCTACAGTAGCTAGAGGGTGTAAACGCGCTGAAAATATAGAATCAAATTCGGGCGGAGCGCGTGAAGCTTTCAAATCTTCAGAAAGTACTATGGGTTTTGGCGGGCGCGGCGGCGTTCGTTTTCATCTGGCTGCTAATGTGGGCGGACTACCGCGCCGACATTGCCCAAGCCGAGACCGAACCACCTTTCTTTGCGCAGTTCGAACTCACGGATCATCGCGGCATGGTCCAAACAGACGAAGATTTCGCAGGGCGCTGGATGCTGGTCTTCTTTGGTTTCACCAATTGCCCCGACGTCTGTCCAACAACACTGTCCGAAGTCGCGGCCGTGATGGAGGGCTTGGGCGACGAGGCGGCAAAGGTCCAGCCGATCTTTATAACGATTGATCCGGAGCGGGATACGCCGACAGCACTTGCCGGGTATGTGCCCCTGTTCGACGCTGGGATCATCGGGCTGACCGGCACGCCGGAGCAGATCGCCGCAACATCCGAGACCTTCCCAATTTTCTTTGAGAGGATCGAGGAGGCCACCGCGCCGGGTGGATACACAATGGGGCACACATCGCACCTGTTTCTTTTTGATCCGCGGGCGGGCTTCGCCAATTCCTGGCCCTACGGCACACCCGCCGAAGAGATCCTTGCGGATCTGAGAAAGAGGATCTGATTGCCATGACCCGCCTTTCCGGAGAAGCGGCCCTTGTTCTTGCTTGGATCATTGCGCTTATCGCATCGCTTGCCGTGCTCTTTATTGGCGAGGTGCTTGGTCAAACGCCTTGCGTCCTTTGCTGGTTCCAGCGCGCCTTCATGTTCCCCCTGGCTATCGTTCTTGGGCTCGGGCTGTGGTGGCAGGATCCCCGCGTGGGGCGCTATGGCGTTGCGCTAGCGCTTGGGGGGGCGGCAGTGGCGTTGTATCACATCGGCCTCTATGTCGGGCTGATCCCCGAGGCGATCCAGCCCTGCACGGCGACCGGCCCCTCTTGTACCGACGACAACCAGGTGGTCTTCGGCATTCCGATTCCGCTGTTGGCGCTTGTCGCCTTCACGATGATCGGGATGCTGTCGGCCCTTTCACTGAAGGAAAAACAAACATGAATCGACGCGGCCTCGTTCTATCCGTTCTGGCTGTTGGCGCCGCAGGTTTTGGCGGCGCGGCCTGGTATGCCACCCGCCCCCAACCCATGGCAGAGGCAGTCCCTGTCGCGCCCGAAGTGAACGATGTGCTGATCCGGCCCTATTCCCCGATCCTCGGCCCCGAAACGGCACCTGTCACGATTGTCGAGTTTTTCGATCCAGCTTGCGAGGCATGCCGCGCATTCTATCCCGTGGTCAAAGAGATCATGGCTGAGCACGGTGATGCGATCCGTGTCGTAATTCGATACACCGCGTTTCACGGGGACGCTTCGGTGGAAGCGATCCGTGTTCTCGAAGCTGCGCGGATGCAGGATGTGTTCGAACCCGTGCTGGAAGCGGTCCTGCGCGAGCAGCCGCGATGGGCGTCCCATGGCACTCCGGCACCGGGTTTGATCCTTGAGATTGCCGCAAGCGGTGGTCTGGATGTCGAAGCTGCTCGGACACAGATGCTGGCCCCCGGTGTCGTGGCGGTGCTCAATCAGGACCGCGCTGATGTCGAAGCGGTAGGCGTGCGACAAACGCCCACGTTCTTCGTCAACGCCAAGCCATTAGACCCGTTCGGTGAGGCCGAACTGCGGCGACTGGTGGCTGCGGAAGTTGCGGCCAGCCAAAGTTGATGCTCGGCCAGATACAGGAGAATTCTTCATGACAAAACGATCTTACATCAATGGTTTGCCCCTTGTCTTGCTACTCTCGGGCATGTCGACTCCGGCATTTGCCGGTTCGGAGGATGTGGTCGTCGAAAACGCGTGGTCCCGTGCTTCAATCGGGGTCAACCGCCCTGGTGCGGCCTATATGACTGTGCGCAACACCGGTGAAGACACGGTCACGCTGACCGGGCTTACAACACCACTGGCCGTGATGCCCCAGATCCATGAGACGAAAACCAACGCCGACGGCGTCAGTTCTATGGCGCCTGCTGACGAAATCACGATTGAACCGGGCCAAAGCGTAGCATTGGAACCGGGAGGGCTGCACGCCATGCTCATGAAGCTGCAAAACCCGATGATCGAAGGCGAGACCTTCCCACTGACACTGACGTTCTCGGACGGTGGTGAAGTGACTGTTGAGGTCCCAATTCTGGGGATCGCCGCGCGCGGGCCGGAGAGCTGATGCAGCGTCGACATGTGGTCCAATACGGTGCAGCCGGTGTAGGCGCTGTCGCTCTGATGCTCGGCGTCGGTTGGTGGCGGGTGGATGGTCCCGGTGCACCAAAACCGGCCGGCCAAAGGCCTCTCCCCCTGTCGGCGATGGATTTCCGACTGACCGATCACGAAGGCAATGAAGTGGGCCCGGAAACCCTGATCGGACGCCCGACCATGGTGTTTTTCGGGTTCACCTACTGCCCGGATGTCTGCCCCACGACGTTATCGGATATCTCAGGTTGGCTTGAAGATCTCGGGGACGACGCCGCGCGGATGAACGTGGTCTTCATCACAGTCGATCCGGAGCGGGACACGGTCGAGGCCATGGCCGAATATGTCGGCTATTTTCATCCGGCTATTCGCGGCTGGACTGGGCCGGCAAACCAGGTTGCCCGCGCTGCAGAAGGATTTCGTGCCTCGTATGAGCGCGTCCCGACCGAAGGCGGCGACTATACAATGAACCATACGGCAAGCGTATTCCTGTTCGATGCCAAGGGTGAACTCGTCACCATGATTGACTATCACGAGCCAAGAGAATTCGCAGTGCCGAAGATCCGGCGTGCACTGACAGAAGACGTAGAGGGGGCAACATGAAGATTAGAATTGTTTTGGCGAGCGCTGTGGTCGCAGGCGCTTTTTCGCTGACCGCCATCGCCATTTCTGGCGTTCTTTCTAAAGAGCCAGTGCCTCCTGCGATTGCTGAAGCGACCCTCTGGACTCCCGATCCGCTCTCGATGCCTCAGATCGCCGACTACGATGTGACACCGCCCGCTGCATTTCACGCCGACAATGCTAGCCCAATGCGACCTCTGCCGCTCTTGCAATCTGTCTTCGCAGAAACCGCCTTGCCCGAGATTGAACCGCCTTTGATCACTTGGTCGCGTGAGATCGCGTCGGGCGAGACGCTGGATGCGGTCCTGGCGAACGCGGGTATCGCTGCGCCTGCGCGTGCCGAAATCGCGCTCGCGCTTGGTGCAGAATATGACCTGCGCCGATTGCGCCCGGGCCATGAGATCACTGTGATCTCAAAGGTGGACGGAAATCCGAGCCGCGTGGAACTGGCAGTTGACGATGGGGTGCGGATCGAAACGGTCTTTGGTCAAGAACTTGTCACACGCGTGTTGGAGCCAGACCCTGAAATGGTGACGTTCGCGGGCGAGGCAGTGATCGAAAGCTCTGTCTTCGCGGCGTTGGACAAAGCAGGCATCCCTGCTCGTTTTGCGGTCGACATGGCGCAGATGCTGGGCGGCACAGTAGATTTTCGACGCGAACTTTCCGGTGGCGAGACGATGCGTATTCTTTGGCGCGAAGCCCGCGACGGAAACGAGAGGATCGGTCAGCCCGAACTTGCCTTTGCCACACTGGACCTTGGTGAAACGGTCTACGAGATCGTCTGGCCGGATGACGGCAGCGGTGAAGCAACGATCTATGTCGATGGAGAGGTCCTGCGTTTTTTTGCCCAACCGGTGGAAGGAGCGCGGCTGAGTTCCGTCTTTGGCCGTCGCACACACCCGGTCTATGGGAATGTGCGCATGCACACCGGGGTCGACTTTGCTGCGGCCCGCGGTACGCCGGTGAAAGCGACAGCACCCGGACGCGTGAGCTTCATCGGACGTCGTGGTGGATATGGCCGGGTGGTGGAGATAGCGCATGGATCCGACACCCTGACACGATACGCACATCTCAGCGAGGTGCCGGACACACTCGAACAAGGGCAGCGCGTTTTGGCCGGAGACATGATCGGTCGCGTCGGTGCGACCGGCACCGCGACCGGCCCAAATCTCCATTATGAGGTTCTAGTCGATGGTCGCCCGACCGATCCTCTCTCAGACGACAGACTGGCAGAGGCGGCCGAGCGGGATGCGGATGACACGGCTGCACTTGAGCGATTGGCTGAGGCACGCTCGCTACTGGCCGAGAGGCTCACCAGCGAATTTGTGCAAACAACAACCGAAAGGCTTTAATCCATGAAACGACTGGCTCCCGCCCTTGCAGTCACGCTGGCCTTGTTTCCCGCAGCGCAAGCGGTCGCCGATGCGATCCAGATTGATGTCCGGAAGACAAACGGCTGCGGCTGTTGTCTGTCCTGGATGAAGCACCTCGAGGAAAGCGGATTCGCGCCGACAGGCGAGGACATGTTCGGGGGATCTCTTGTGCGCTTCAAACTCGACAATGGCGTGCCTCAGCGCATGGTCTCCTGCCATACGGCTTTGGTCGACGGCTACGTGATCGAAGGACATGTACCGGCATCAGACATTCAGCGTTTGTTGGATGAGCGTCCAGATGCAGTGGGGTTGGCGGTGCCCGGAATGCCCTATGGATCGCCGGGCATGGGACCGGAAGACGATCGAGAGGCTTATGAGGTCTTCCTGATCCGCGGCGATGGATCGACCGAGATCTTTAGCAGTTATTCGGCCGCTGACTGACGTATCGACGAGACCTCAACGCTTGGAACCCCTCTCCCCAATTACCCTTGGCTTTCTAGGAAGTCTGGCCGCCGGATCGCTGACAGCGGTCGGGGCGATCCCCGTTCTTTTCGGGCGCATCCCATCCCGGGCTACACGCGATCTGCTACTTGGCTTTGCAGCGGGTGTCATGCTCGCTGCATCGTTTTTCTCGCTGATCATCCCGGCTCTCGATGCAGCCGAAGGACAGTTCGACAACGGTGCTCTCCCGGCGGCCATCGTTTGTGTTGCTATCTTGCTTGGCATGGGCGCGGTCGCTCTGATGAACGAACGGCTGCCGCATGAGCATTTCAAGTCGGGGCGGGAAGGCCCTGACTCTGCTTCGCTGCGCCGCGTCTGGCTCTTCATCATCGCGATCACGATCCACAATTTCCCCGAAGGACTCGCCGTTGGTGTCGGGTTCGGGGCTGACGGTCTTTCTGGTGGCTTGCCGCTTGCGATTGGCATTGGGCTGCAAAACGCTCCCGAGGGTCTCGCCGTAGCGGTCTCATTGCTTGGTGAGGGATATTCCAGGCGCCGTGCGTGGGGCATTGCCGCCCTGACAGGTCTTGTCGAGCCGGTAGGCGGGCTTCTTGGGGCTGGGATCATCAGCATCTCGCAGCCGCTGTTGCCATGGGGCCTCGCCTTCGCCGCCGGGGCGATGCTCTACGTCATCAGCCACGAAATCATTCCCGAAACCCACCGTTCTGGCCATCAAAACAGGGCGACACTCGGTCTCGCGGTTGGCCTGGTGATCATGTTGTTCCTCGATGTATGGCTGGGAGGATGAGATGAAACAGTCCCATTTCCAAGGTTTCTTTGCGGCTGGAACTGCTTTTCTTGTCGATCAGGTGACAAAAGCAATTGTCGTCGCCAATGCGGCAGATTTGAGCGCCGGAGTTCCGGTCTTTCCCGGTTTCAATCTCATCTACCTGCGCAACGATGGCGTGACATTTGGATTACTTGGTGGAGCGCCATGGTGGAGCCTTACAGTGTTGGCCCTCGCGGTCTGCGGCTGGTTGACTGTCATGTTATTGCGCACTGACAACCGGGCCGAGGCTATCGCCTATGGTGCGATTATCGGTGGCGCGCTCGGCAACGTCCTCGACCGCATCCGGTTTCGGGGTGTGACGGACTTCCTCGATTTCTATGTCGGATCCACGCATTGGCCCGCCTTCAACATGGCGGATGTTTTCGTGGTCAGTGGCGTGGGCCTACTGCTCATAGCCCCTTGGTTGAGCGCCAAGTTGAAAACTGGCACATGATGGCGGGCTTGCGACCACTGACGGGTCGTGGCCGTTACATTCCCCTGCGATCAGGGATTAGCTTTGCAGCGGGCGGTTTAACGGTTTTAACCCTTCCACCATTCTCATGGCTGATCGTTGTTCCGGTCGCCTTCTCAGCACTCTTTCTCGTCCTCCGGCAGGTTTCGACAGCGCCCGCCTTCTTCATCGGCTGGGTCTTCGGAATGGGCCAGTTCGGGTTTGGAGTTTCCTGGATCGCCGAGAGCTTCTACGTCGATGCCGAACGTTTCGGTGCCCTTGCGATCCCGGCAGTCGCGGGACTGTCCGCCGGACTGGCCATATTCCCAGCGATTGCGGCGATGTTATTTGCCACCATCATGCAGCGCCGTGCTGTCGGCGGCATTACGGCAGGTCTTCTGCTTGCAACCTGCTGGGTTGCCGCAGAATGGCTGCGCGGTCATGTCCTGACGGGGTTTCCCTGGAACCTTGCCGCTTATGCTCTTGTCGAACATGCCGCCCTGCGCCAACCGGCCGCCTGGGTCGGAAGCTATGGGCTAAGCTTTCTCACGGTCTTTATCGGGCTGTTGCCCGGTGTGTTGATTGTGGCGGCACCAAACAGACGCGCGCCTGTTCTCGTGCTCTTCGCCGTTGCTGTGGCGGGTTTCTGGGTTGGCGGTGCGCTTCGGTCAGGGCAGGACGTGCCGCCGACAGACGTTGCTTTGCGCATCGTCCAAGGCAATGTGCCACAAGTCGAGAAGTGGGTACCGGGCAGCCGCCAGCGAACCTTGGAAAAATACCTGGGCTTGTCCGCGCAACCCGGACGTTTCGATTTGCTGCTTTGGCCGGAAACGGCCTTCCCCGGCTTTCTGGACGAAGATGCTGCGGCACGCGCGCGGATATCTGCAGCTTTGCCAGACGGCAGGATCCTACTGACAGGTGCGCCTGACCGAGTGGAGGGCGATGGGGGAACCAGATATTTCAACACGGTTCAGGCCTATGACGGCAGCGGCGAGGTTCTGACGGGGTATGCAAAACATCATCTTGTTCCGTTCGGGGAATATGTGCCCCTGAAAGGCTGGCTGCCCATCGAGCGGCTGACCGAAGGGTTGGGCGATTTCACGCCGGGACCAGGGCCGCGCACGCTGGCGATCCCTGGCGCGCCTCTGGTCGCGGTGGCGATCTGTTACGAGATCATCTTTCCGGGCCACGTGGTCGATGACCTTTTCCGCCCCGACTGGATATTCAACGCCACAAATGATGCCTGGTTCGGAACCAGCATCGGACCCGAGCAGCACCTCGCCTCCGCGCGGATGCGCGCGGTCGAGGAGGGACTTCCCGTGGTCCGGGCGGCCAACACTGGGATATCCGCGATCATCGACGCCAATGGAAATGTCGTCGCGCGTCTTGATACCGGGGAAACAGGCACCATTGATGCCGGCCTGCCGGGCGCGCGTACTCCAACGCCCTATGCGCGGTTCGGCGACTGGACCTTGTTGGTTCTTGTTTTTGGGTGCTGGGTCTTCGGCTGGCTGGCCAGTTTGCTCGGACGAGATCCCGATGCGCGGCATTTTGGAACGGAGGTATCCTGATGCTTGTGATCGTGAGCGCTATCGGAGGCGCGATCTGGGGTGGCTATCTGGCACGACGGAGGAGGGGGAATCACCTGGATATCCTCCAATATGCGGTAGCGTCTGCGATCGCCTTCGGACTTGTCGCCCTGTTTGCAACCATCGTGCTGTCGCGGGTTCTCGGCTAGCGAGCTTCGAAATTGCGCAAACGTGTCAGCGGCTTGAAGACCTGATAGCTCGAGGTCCCGATAGAGAATCGCGCGAATGTGCATCTAGGCGAGCTCATTTCTGATTGAGCCGTCGCTCGAACGCCTCCAATGTCGTCCCGCTGACGTGATGCTCGATCCCTTCCGCATCGCGTTCCGCGGTCTCTTCGTCGATTCCCAGGCTCAGAAGAAAGGCGACGACGACCCTGTGGCGGCGTCGACAGATCTCCGCGAGGTCCTGCCCGGCATCGGTGAGGAATATCGCGCGGTATGGCTCCCGCCGGACCAGACCAGCAGCCTTGAGCCGCGAGATGTTCTTGGTCACGGTCGGCGGCTTCACGCCAAGCCGCTCGGCGATCTCGACCGGTCTGGCCTCCCCGCGCGTCTCGATCAGTTCCGCGATCAGTTCGACGTAATCCTCCGCCATCTCGCTTTCATGTGCCTGACGCACGGTCGCAAAGCCATCGGCCTGCGCCTCGGGAGCCCGGTCGACCGCTTCGAATGGCTCACGCCCTTGTGATTGTAGCTTTGTCATACTCGGGACTTTGCAGCGAAACAGCGGGATTGACAACTTGTTTGCTTCGGGTAGATAAGTTAGCCATGTCTAACTTTTTACTTTGGAGGCCGTGGTGATGCGAAATATTATGAGAGTGCTGCTCGCCACACTCGCAAGTGCGCTCCTCCTGTCCGGACCTGTCGCCGCGACGCCGGCCAAGGAGGCGCCTTGGCTTCCCGAGGCAGCGGCCTACCGTCTGACGCTCTTTCTTGGAAATCTCGAGCCTCTGCCCTGGGACGACATCGAGACCGCCTGGACGGAACCCTACCGGGGTTCGGAATTCTCTGTCGGGGCGCTGGCGTGGCTGGACCGCAAAAGCGATATCGAGCTACCGAAACCGCCGGATCAATGACCGTGCGCCAGTGCTCCTTTCGCCATCTGCTCGCCCACCGGTTCTCCGCCTGAAGGCCCGGCCTCAACCTGATGGCCGTTCAGGAGCCGAAGTGCGTTGGCGACCACCAGCAGAGACACGCCTACATCCGCAGCAATGGCGCCCCACATTGAGGCCATACCGAACGCGGTCAGCCCGACGAACAGCGCCTTGGTCGCCAGCGATATGCCGATATTCTGGTGGATGATCGTCATGGCACGGCGCGAATGGCCGATAAGCCAGGGTACCTTGCCGATGTCGTCGGTCATCAGCGCGATGTCGGCCGTCTCGATCGCGGCATCCGATCCGACAGCGCCCATGGCGATGGCATAATGCGCCCGCGCCATGGCCGGTGCGTCATTCACACCGTCGCCGATCATCGCCACCATGTCGTGGCTTTCGACGAGTTCCTCAATGGCCGTCACCTTGTCTTCTGGCAAAAGTTCGGCGCGCACCTCGTCGATGCCGACTTCGGCTGCCACCGCGCGCGCGGTGCGTTCGTTGTCGCCCGTCAACATCACGATGGTCTTCACACCCTGCGCATGCAGACGCGCAACGATCCCCTTTGCATCTGGGCGGATGCGGTCGCGAAGCTCCAGTACGCCGGTCACGCCGGTCTCGTCACCCACGGCAACGAGGGTGCTCCCTGCCCCTTCGATCCGATCCCGCAGATCCGCCGGAATGGCATTGCCGAACCCCTTCTCTTCGGCGAAGCGATCCGAGCCGAGCCAGATAGCGCGCCCGTCGGCGCGTCCTTCCAGACCGCGCCCGGGCACGGTACGGGTGTCCTCTGCGGCAGACACGGAAACACCATCGGCTTCGGCGCGCGAGAGGATGGCGCGTGCCAGCGGGTGTGAAGACCGCGCCTCCAGGCTTGCTGCCAGCGCCATGAGATCGCGTGCGGAAACGCCGACCAGTGGGTGAACCGCCGCCACCTCAGGCTCGCCCATGGTGATCGTCCCGGTCTTGTCCATCGCCAGTGCCGTGGTCCGCCCCGGCGCCTCGACATAGGCGCCGCCCTTGATGAGCACCCCCGCCCGTGCCGACGCGGTCAGCGCTGCCACGATGGAGACCGGCGTAGAAATGACCAGCGCGCAAGGACATGCGATGACCAGAAGGACCAGAGCATTGTAGAACCAGTAGTCCCAGGCGCCGCCGAGCAGCAGTGGCGGCACCAGCGCGATGGCGATCGCCAAAGCCATCACGATGGGTGTGTAGATGCGCGCGAACTTGGCCACCCACTGTTCGACCGGCGCGCGGCGGGCATGGGCATCGCCCACCATGCGAATGATTTTCGCGAGCACCGTGTCCGAGGCGGCCTTCGTCGCCCGCACCGTCAGTGTGCCCTCGCCGTTGATCGTGCCGGCATAGACCTCGTCGCCTGGTTCCTTGGGCACTAGCGCGCTTTCCCCAGTAATTGGGGCCTGATCGAAGGCCCCTGCCCCGTCCACGACCTCACCGTCGAGGGGGATCCGGTCGCCGCCGCGCACGATAAACCTTGCATTGACTGCCACGGCCGCGGCCGGAACGTCGGATTCAGATCCGTCGTCGTAAAGAACCCGCGCCGTTGGCGGCGCCAGATCGAGGAGCGCGGAAACCGCATTACGCGCCCGCCCCACGCTCCAGCTCTCAAGATAAAGCGAAAGCGAGAAGAAGAAGGCGACCGTCGCGGCCTCAAAAAACTCGCCGAGGCCGATGGCGCCCGCGACGGCCACCACCATGAGCAGGTTCATGTCGGGGCTAAGCCTCCGCGCCGAAGACCAGGCCTTGGGCGCGACAAGCCAGACGCCAAAAAGAATCGCGACGGCGAAGATCCCTGCTTCCACCATAGGCATAGGCACCTCGCCATGGCCCGCAAAGAGCCCGAGCGCGCCGCCCATGCCGGTCTCGACAATGTGAAAAAGGAATCCCGCCGCCCAGAAGCCGCCGCTCAACGAGGTAAAGCGCTTCTGACGTGCCAGATGCGCCGCCTGGTCCTCTGCTGCGTTGTCGGCATCCCATGGCTTGGCGCTCATGCCGGTCGTTGCGACCAACTGCGTGACTTCGTCGTCTGGTATCCTCTCGGCGCTATCGAGGATGGTCATTCGCCCGTTGATCACGTCGAATGCCAGGTGTTCGGTTCCGCCCACTTTCGGCCCGACAACCCGGTTCAGGATCGCCACCTCTTCGGCGCAATCGAGCCCGGAGACCTGAAAGCTCCTTCCGCCAGACGGCGCTGGCGCCGTGGACGCGACGTCCTTGCTGGCGTCGCAACAGGAGTTGCCTCTTGGGTCAGAATGCTCTTGATCACCCGGATGGCCGTGATCGTTGCGGTTGCCGTCGGAAGACATGGATTGACCTCAGGATTCATTGATTCCACATTGACATAGCCCCTACAGTAACTAGAGCTTCAAGGGCAACAAGTGGATATTCGTCCAGCAAGAAAGGCGCCCTGCGGAGGCTTGAAGCTAGCCGCCCCCTTGAAACGACGCGGTTGGAGCAACGCTTGCCGGTACGAAGCGATCAGAATGAGTGAGGTAGACATGCAGAAACGAAACGCGCCGATTATCGCAGCGACATTGGTGCTTGCTGGCTGCGCGGTGCCAACGCTGGACGACGGCGGCGCTCGCAACGAAGTGGGAAGTGTTCCCGAGGCCGTCATTGCCCTTGCTGCGCCTGGTCAGGATCTCACCACGGCGCGGCTTCGTCCCGAGGATGGCTGTTATTGGTATGAACACAGCGGTCCGGTGGAAAACACCTTGGTTCCGCTACGCTCGGCAGGTGGCAACCCCATCTGCACTTCGCGCCAGTCCTGATCAGCCCATAGATGCGTCAAGCCCACGCGTAACACATGATGCGCCAGTCAACTTCTCGGGGTGACGCTGTCTTCCGCCGAGTACAGGAATGCCGTCGAGCCAATCTCGACGTTGGGATAGAGATCATTGATGTGTGCCATGACCATTCGGACGCAGCCGGAACTCGCACGGCCGCCAATGCTTCTTGGATACGGTGTCCCGTGAATCCTTAGATAGGTGTCTCGGTCGCCGACGAAGAGATAGAGGGCTCGCGATCCGAGCGCGTTTTCAGGTCCGGGTTCCATACCGTCAGCGATATCGGCGTAAAGCTCTGGGTCGCGGTCGATCATGTTTTGTGTCGGCTGCCAATGCGGCCACCTGACCTTGCGCTTGATCGTATAGGTGCCCGGTTCGTAAAGTTTACCGCGCGCGATCGCCACGCCATAGCGCATCGCCGTGCCGCCTTCTTCGATGTGGTAGAGATAGCGCGCAACAGCATCGACATGGATATCACCGGGTACAAGTCCGTCCTTCGCGAGGACCCGCTGTGGCAGGAAGCGAGGGTGAAGGCCCCAAGGGTTGGACGTGGCCGGGTCGTAGCCGGGAGGTGTAACCTGTGCGTCCCAAGCTGCCTTCTGCGCATCGGTAGGCCACGTGTCTGCAAGGAGCGGGCTGGATATCGATGCCGAAAACAGCGCGGTGGTCGTCTGGATGAAATGTCGTCTTGTCAGCATATAGATTGCTCCGTTCACGCATTGGACGGCAAACCGAACCTTACCCCGAACGCAGTGTTGTTCGCCCGGGAAGGAGTGAGGCGTTATTGGCAACTTGCTCCATGGTGCCGTTCTTTGTCGGTGGCTTAACTCCTAAAGCTACTAGAGGTTCAAGAAAATTTTCTGTTATCAATAGACGCTGCTACTAATGGAGCTATCCGATCCGTCCCAGAACCGGAAATACGTCGAGCATCCAGTATGACAGCGCGCTCAACTGCCCTGTCATCATCGCCAGCCCCATCAAGATCATCACTATGCCCGCAAGCTGGTGGAGGCGGCGGCCAACCCGGCCGATGGCCCGCAACCGTCCCGCGATCTGGTCGGTGAATCCGGCCACGATCAGAAACGGTATTCCAAGGCCGGCGGAATAGACGGCAAGCAGCATGATACCTTCGCCCATCGTGGCACTCGCCGCACTGGCTGTCAGGATCGCGCCGAGGATCGGGCCGATGCACGGAGTCCAGCCGAAACCGAAGGCAAGACCGAGGACATAGGACGCAGCGGGTTGGCCCCCGGGGATGTTGAGATTGAATCGGAAGTCGCGTTCCATGACCGAAACACGCGCGGCTCCTATCATGAAGAGCCCGAAGAAAATGATGATGCCGCCCCCAACGAGGTTGAGTTCATACCGCCACCGAAGCAGGGCCTGACCCATTGCAGTCGCGGATGCGCCAAGTCCCATGAAGATGGTGGAGAAGCCGAGGACAAAACACAGGCTCAGCCAGACCGCGCGCGACGGCGAAGCGCCGACCACCCCGCCCTCAGCGGCTGTGCGCCCGGTTACGTAGGAGACATAACCTGGCACAAGAGGTAGCACGCAGGGGGACAGAAATGATATCGTGCCGGCTAGGAGGGCGGCGGTGAGGGCGCGCGCCAAGTGATGTCTTCGTCGACCCAGATCAGCAGGGACCCCCGCTTGCGCAGCGATGCGTTGTAGCTGGACCAGTTGGTCGTACGATAGCGGGCGGGAGATGGGTTGCTCATGGAATGCGGCTAACAGCATGGGTTCGCGAAGGGAATCCTGAGGCGTCAGACTTGTGCAACAACGCCCCGTATCATCGACCTAGTGGTGCCCACATGGCAGGCTATTTCAATGGATAGATTTTTCTCTATCAGTATGCCCGCGGCTCAGTTTGTTAGGAATGTCCTGCTGGTCAGCTTCGCTGCATTACTGCCAGTCCTGTTTCTCTATGTCTTACTGGCTCCGGGCTTTGCTCAGGCTCTTGCTGCCGGCGGACCGGCACTCATGCGCTTTCTAAGGCAGGTTGCGACCAACGGTTTGCTCGTAGTGTTTGCCGTCAACTATGTCAGTTTTTTCCTGTTCGCCATTACAAAACATCCAAAGGCCGGCCCAAGAGACACGGCGTTTTTCGTGCTGGTCGATGTCTTGCTCAGAGCCCTTCTCTTTCTAGGCCTCCACGCGCTTATCTACGTTTTATCTGCCGACTGGTTCGGGTCATTCGGCGGCAATCGTTCAACCGCCTTGGCGGTCGTGTCCCCGACTCTTGCGCGTTCGGCGTTTTTCGAGAACATCTCCGGCGTTTACCTCTATGCGACCATGATTAGCGCGTTGCCGCTCTACGTTTCGGCTCTCGGGCGGTCGAACTTTCTTGGACCGATTTGTCGTCGCTTTCCCATGAACACGGGCGTGATGTTGCTTGCCTTGGCTGCGTTTGCCTTGTCGGTCGGGCTGATCACGATCGGCGCACAAGCCATCGCATCTCTTCAGGCCAAGTGATGGCAGGCTAATCACCGTGGGCGTGTGCGACTTGCGGTGCCACCCACCGCGACAAGTAAACACGCTCGAAGGCGAAGACAGCGATCATTCCGACAGCGGCGTAGAGAACGATCATCGGGTCGCTTTGAAGCTTCATCACGGTGAAAGCTGCCAATACAACTACATCGAGCGACAGGGCAGTCAAAAGCACGATACCGAAGGCGCCGACGTCTGCTCGACGATAGCGGAACACGCCCCAATGTATGATCATGTCCATGACGAGGTAAAAGAAAGCACCGAGGGATGCGATCCGGCCTAAATCAAAGAGCACGGCCAACGTCGCGGCGATGACGACAGTATAGACCAGGGTGTGGCGTTGGATGGGACCTGGCATACCGAAGTGGCTGTGCGGGATCATTTCCATGTCGGTCAGCATCGCCAGCATACGCGACACCGCGAAGACGCTGGCCAGAACGCCGGACGCCGTTGCGACAGCGGCCAGGATCACCGTGAGTATGAAGCCGGTTTGTCCAAGGGCGGGCTGCGCCGCTTGTGCCAGCGAATAGTCACGCGCTGAGATGATCTCCTCGATCGTGAGACTCGAACCGACCCCGTAGGCGACCAACAGGTAGACGACGACGCAGATTCCGATAGAGAACATGATCGCTCGGCCAACATTGCGATTTGGTTCAGTGATCTCGGCTCCGCTGTTGGTGATCGTGGTGAATCCCTTGAACGCAAGGATGGCCAGCGCCGTAGAGGCGATGAACCCCGTGAGCCCGTAGGATTGTGAGGTCTCGGACGCCGCGGCGAACGCAAAACCACTGGACCACAGGGCCGCGATGCCAAACAGAGCTATGCCTCCGATCTTGATCGCGGCCATGATCAACGAGAACAGCCCGACCGAGCGGTTTCCGGCCATGTTCACCAAAAAGGCGAAAACGATCACGGCCACAGCCAGAGCGGGGACCAATGGGCCACCTTCGATATCGAAAGGGCGCAGGACATAGGTGGCGAAGGTTCGCGCGACGAGGCTTTCCGCGATCACCATGCTGAGCGCCATCAGCAGTGCGGCCCCGCCCGCGATGGCTCCGGGGCCATAGCATTTCTGCAGGATCATGGCGATGCCACCCGAGGACGGCCATTTGTTCGACATCCTGATGTAGCTGTAGGCGCTGAAGCTTGTGACGACCGCGCCGGCGATGAATGCAAGCGGGAAAAGCGGGCCGGCGAGCTGCGCGATTTGCCCCGTCAACGCAAAGATTCCAGCGCCGATCATCACGCCTGTCCCCATCGCAACGGCTCCGCCCAGACTGATGGAATTTTCGCGGTACGTTTCTTTTTCGCTCTGCATAAATGGCCCCCTTTTAATTTTGGTTCATCCGAACGCTGTTGCGCGCTTCTAGATACGAACGCCGCGAAGGCGCAGCGAATTGAGCACCACCGAGATTGACGACGCGCTCATGGCGAAGGCAGCAAACATCGGACTGATGAGGATGCCAAAGAAGGGAAACAGAACTCCCGCCGCGACCGGCACGCCGGAGGCGTTGTAGATCAGCGCGAAGAACAGGTTCTGGCGGATGTTGCGCATCGTGGCCCGGGCGAGCCGCCGCGCACGCACGATACCATCAAGGTTGCCCTTGACCAGCGTGACGCCCGCGCTTTCGATGGCCACATCGGCGCCGGTGCCCATGGCGATGCCGACATCGGCCTGCGCGAGCGCGGGGGCGTCGTTGACGCCATCCCCGGCCATGGCGACCTTGTGGCCCGCCTCTTGCAACTCAAGGATGATCCGCGCCTTGTCCTCCGGCAGCACGTCGGCCCGGATCTCATCGATTCCGAGCCGCGTGCCGATGGCCTTGGCCGTGCGTTCGTTGTCGCCGGTCGCCATGATGACGCGGAACCCCAGTTCATGCAGATCCTCGATGGCTTCTGGCGTGGTCTCCTTCACTGGGTCGGCGACAGCAACTAGACCGGCGATCTCGCCATCCAGCACAACGAACATGACCGTCTCGCCTTCGTCGTGGCCGGGTTGCGGGAGTACGTCGACAAGCCGCGGCTTGCCTTCGGTCAACGTGCCGGTCTTGTCGACGATCAGGGTATCGACTTTCTCGAACCGCTCCAGCGCCTCGGCGTTCTTGATCAGCACCCCTGCCTGAGCGCCCCCTCCTGTCGCTGTCATGATCGACATCGGTGTCGCCAGGCCAAGCGCACAAGGACAGGCGATGATCAGAACCGCCACCGCCGAAATCAATGCGTAGGAAAGCGCAGGCGCGGGCCCCCAGATCGCCCAGGCGATGAAGGACAGGACCGCGATACCGATGACGGCCGGAACGAAATATCCCGCCACCTTGTCGGCGTATTTCTGGATCGGGGCGCGCGAGCGCTGCGCGTTCGACACCATCTCGACAATTTGAGCCAGCATCGTGTCGGACCCGACACGCGTCGCCTCCATCACCAGACTGCCGGTGCCATTGATCGTCGCGCCGGTCAGCGGGTCGCCCTCGGTCTTCTCGACCGGCACGGGTTCACCGGAGATCATGCTTTCGTCGACCGAGGACCGGCCGTCCAGAACCACGCCATCGACCGGCACCTTGTCACCGGGCCGCACGCGCAGCCGGTCCCCGACTTGCACGTCCTCCAGCGGGATTTCCTCCTCGGATCCGTCGTCCCGGATGACCCGCGCGGTCTTTGCCGCCATGTCGAGAAGCGCGCGGATCGCCTTGCCGGTCCCCTCGCGGGCGCGTAGTTCCATCACCTGGCCGAGCAGCACCAGCGTCACGATCACCGCCGCCGCCTCGAAATAGACGCCGACATGGCCTTCGGAGTCTCGGAACCCATCAGGGAATATGTCCGGTGCGAGAACGGCAACGACGCTGAAGAGCCAGGCGGCAAGAACGCCCATGCCGATCAGGGAGAACATGTTGAGGTTCAATGTGCGGAACGAAATCCATCCGCGTTCCAGAAACGGCCAGCCGCACCACAAGACCACTGGCGTTGCCAGGATCAATTCGATCCATTGTGTAGTGCTTTCGCCAAAAAAAGTCCGGACTGCGGGGAAACCGACGAATGGCCCCATCGTGAGGACAAGGAGAGGGATCGTCAGGACTGTGCCGACCCAGAACCGCCGTGTGAAATCCACCAGTTCGGGATTTTGACCTTCATCGCCCGGCACACCGGATTCCAGTTCCAATCCCATACCACAGATCGGACACGCGCCCGGATCAGGCTGCCGCACCTCAGGGTGCATCGGGCAGGTGTAAATGGGACCATTATGCCCTGTAGGAACCAGATCATAACGGCCATCGGCCGGCGTGGCATCCGCGTGGTGGTTGTGATGATCATGTGCTGAATGGACATCGAGCTCCGATTCCGGCACGAGATGCATTCCGCATTTCGGACAATTGCCGGGCTCAACCTGTCGCACCTCAGGGTGCATGGGGCAAACGAATACCGAAGAAGTCGCTGTGGTTTGAGAACTGTCGGGGGTGCTCATTTTGCGGTCCTTTCCGAGAATGCTTCTCTTGCCTAAGGCTTCCATCCACAGGAAGGTCAAGAGAGATCAGTATGGAGATTACATTGCGGCTCTGCGGGGTGGCGCTTTCCGGCCCCATACCCGCTTGGCGAACACGATCAACGCCAGCCCGACCAACACCATCGGCATGGAGAGCAACTGGCCCATCGTCAAACCCCACTCACCAAAATGAAACGCATGGCCAATCGGGTTGTCCGCCGTCACAAATTGTTGGTCCGGTTGCCGGAACATCTCGACGAAACTTCGGGCAAGACCATAGCCGGTCAGAAACACGCCAGCCAAGGCACCGGGCATTTTCAGCCAGCCCCGGCCCCAAGCGAGATAAATGAGCAGCATTCCAAGAATGAGCCCCTCCAATAGCGCCTCATACAGCTGCGACGGGTGTCGCGCGCAGAGGTCGCTAATCCCTGGGCAGGCCTGCGCGACTTCGCCGGGAAAGATCACCGCCCAGGGAACGTCCGTTGGACGCCCCCATAACTCATTGTTGGTGAAGTTCGCCAGCCTCCCAAGAAACAAGCCTGGTGGTGTTGCCAAAGCCAGCAAGTCGCCAGTGCTGAGCAATGACGCGTTCTGTCTAAGGCAGAACAGCAAGGCCGCAATGACAACGCCCGCGAACCCCCCGTGGAAAGACATGCCGCCTTGCCAGACCATCAGAATTTCCAAGGGATTGGCGAGATAATATGCGGGCTGGTAGAACAATACAAAGCCCAGACGCCCGCCAGCAATCACGCCGATGATAATCCACGTCAGAAGATCTTCGATCTGCGTTCGGTCAAGCGGCGGTCCAGCTGACGTCCAGAGCGCTGGACGGCTTATGGCACTCAAACAAATGCGCCAGCCAATCAGGATACCGAAGATATAGGCTAGCGCGTACCAGCGGAGTGCAAATGTGACCCCCCCGATGTCGAAGGAGAAGAGGTCGGTTCCGATGTCCGGAAATGGCAAAGCCGCTGGCAACACTGGGTGAGTTCCTAATAAAAGACAGATGTGGGTTCAAATGGCATTGATCGAGCAATGCCAAAGGTGCTCAATCGGGGATAGGATATCCAATCCCCATCACGCGGCGTCGAGGGCGTCCCGGAGTAGATCGCGGACTTCGCCGGCGACCGCGGCCAGGTCTTCGTTCTGTACCGCCTGCATCGAAGCGACAGGATCGACGGCGCTGATTTCGGTACCGCCGTCCACTTGCCGCAGGATCACGTTGCACGGGAGCATCGCGCCGATACGAGGCTCGATCTCGATGGCTTTGTGCGCCATGCCCGGATTACAGGCCCCCAGGATGCGGTAGGCTGGCATATCCACATCCAGCTTGTTTTTCATCGTCGCCTTGACGTCGATCTCGGTCAGAACGCCGAATCCCTTGTCTGACAGAGCGTCTCGGACGCGCATCTCCGCGTCATCGATAGTGGTATCTTTCAAGACGCGATCATGGGTATATGACATGGGTTGTTTCCTTT
This sequence comes from Marivivens aquimaris, assembly GCF_015220045.1. Classification (NCBI taxonomy): domain Bacteria; kingdom Pseudomonadati; phylum Pseudomonadota; class Alphaproteobacteria; order Rhodobacterales; family Paracoccaceae; genus Marivivens; species Marivivens aquimaris. Next base: position 90,801 of record NZ_JADBGB010000006.1, read on the forward strand.
CCGTTTCTAAAACTGTCTGCCTACGGAGGCTGAACGCCTCATGCCGCTGTTGGGTTCAATGTCCCACCGGCGTATGGTTTTGGCGCTTCGAGAAAGGGTGCCGGTAAAAGAACCGGCACGCCACGACTCAGTTGTCCTGCATCATGGTGCCGTCGCCCATGCCCTGGCCATTGCCGGGCCGCACGGGCGCGTCATCTGCCATGTTCGACCGAATCATCTGCATCCGTTCCATCCTATCGGCCGGAGCGGCCATCTCTTCCGGCGTCACCGCGCCGTCGCCATCGGCATCGAGGTGTTGGAAGCGATCCACCATCATTTCGCGGATCATCGCGCTGTGGAGAGCTTCAAATTCAGTAATCGAGAGGCTTCCATCCCCGTCGCTGTCAAACTCGGAAAGCTTGGCCTCCAGCTGCGTGCGCATTTCTTCCGGCGTCGTTGTGCCGTCTCCATCAGTGTCGAACATTTGCATCATGCCGCCAGCCATGCCTGGGCTCATCATACCACTGCCCATGCCTGCGCCCATCATGCCTGCGCCCATCATGTTTCCGTGCATGCGCTTCATCATGTCCATCATTCCGCCCATGTTCCCCATCATACCGGGACCACCGTTCTGCATCATGCCTGGTCCGCTCTGGGCGCCAAATTGTCCCCCACGCCCGTGGTTGGCGTCCGCGAATGCGGCACCGCCAAGGGCGGTTGCAGCCAGGGTCATTGCAGCGAGTAAAGTGTTGCGTTTCATTTCGATCACCTCGTGTCAGTGTTGCGATACCCAGCATATGGGGGGCACCTGCAGATGCGGAATGCCACGCGAGCCGGTGTTTTGTATCGCGAGGTCACAAAGGCGGGGTCTGTTACAAATTGCGACAAATCAATTCGGGGCGAACGCTCCTCTTCATCTGAAACATGCGATATCCAGAAAAAAAGGTGTCGAGGATCCGTATACCAACCGAAACCGAACCCATGTTTCGGTAGAGGTGAAATCCGGAAGAGTTGATGTCGAGATTGCTAGAGGCCCTGAATATCCCGAAAATTCAATCATTCAACTCATGGCAGGAGGCTGCAAGGTGCGCTTTTCCAATCGCATTTTCTCAGTTCTAACCGTGGTGATTTTGGCGGGGTGCGGTGCAGGAAACGACATGCGCCCTGATGCTTCAGCCGAAGTCATCAGTAGTGCATCCTACCGTCACGACGGACCGGCTGCGCTGACGCTGTACACCATGATCAGCAACAGATCCGGGGCGGGTGCGCATAGCAGCGTCATGATCAATGGGTCGCAGCGCGTTATCTTCGATCCGGCAGGAACGGTCCGGCTGAGCGCGGTACCGGAACGGGGAGATGTGCTTTATGGCATTACTCCACAAGTGGCCGATTTTTACGCACGGGCTCATGCACGGGAGACCTACCACGTCGTCATACAAGAGATCGATGTGTCCCCCGAAGTCGCGGAGCAGGCCTTGCGGCTTGCAATTGCCAGCGGCCCAGCCGCTTCCGGTTTTTGTAGTGCCAGTACCTCCGCGGTACTCAGACAATTACCAGGATTTGAATCCATCGGACGCACATTTTTTCCAAAGCGCCTGATGGCGGATTTTGGCAAGTTGCCGGGCGTGCGAACCACAAAGCTGTTCGAGAATGATGAGGACGACAAATCCGTAGCGATCGCACAGTTCGAAAGTTCACTTGCGACACAGCCGTGAGTGTTCGTCCAACAATTCATTGGAAGATGTCCCTGCACGACGCAGTCCTCGGCGTGTGAGCCAAAGATGCAATAGGTTAGCTTCGAGCGGTAACGCTGTCTTCGGCCGAGTAAAGAAACGCCGTCGATCCGACAGCGACATTCGGATAGAGATCATTGATGTGGGCCATCACCATGCGCACGCATCCCGAACTGGCCCGGCCGCCAATGCTGCGAGGGCTCGGCGTTCCGTGAATTCGAAGGTACGTATCCCGATCTCCGACGAATAGATACAAAGCCCTGCTGCCCAAGGCATTGTTGGGGCCGGGCTCCATACCGTCGGCAAACCGCTCGTAAGCCTCCGGATCGCGTTCGATCATTGACTGCGTTGGCGTCCAGTGCGGCCATTCGACCTTTCGGCGGATCGTATAGGTGCCGGGTTCATAGAGATCGCCCTTGGCAATCGCCACCCCGTATCGCATCGCGGTGCCACCTTCCTCGATATGGTACAGATAGCGCGCGATCGCATCGACGTGAATGTCACCCGGGCGCAAACCGTCATTTGCCAAAACGCGTTGCGGCAACAGCCTGGGATGCAAGCCCCATGGGTTGGATGTTGCCGGGTCATAGTTGATGGGCGTGACCTGCGCATCCCAAGCCGCTTTTTCGGCTTTCGTCGGCCAGGTCTTTGCGAACACGGGCGAACTCAGAGACGCTGAAAACAGCGAGCCGGAGAGTGCAAGAAAGTGTCGTCTTGTAACCATGAAACGAAGCCCTTTGTTTGTTTTGGATGAATGCGGGACGATTCAAGAAACGTCTGCGACCCGACGCCACCGAACCTTAAGACTCTTTGCGATTGCGACCAACCAAAGGCAAGCAAGGACACCGCTTAGGATCGCGTTCCAACTCGCCATGGACAACGTCAGAAATTCCCAGACAACCTCATCGCACAGAACAAGGGTCGAAGCACTTGAACTGGCAGAGGGCAGTAATTCCGATACCGACATTTGGGAGACATCGACGCCGGATCCTGTGCAAGAAGTCGGTCCCTCCCACCAGCCGCGCTCGACCCCGGTATGAAACACTCCCAACGCGGATGTGCTGAGTGCCGACAGGGCACCGATTATCAGGATTGGCAGGATCGGCAGAGCAAAGAGCAACATAGCGCCCATTCCAATGGCGATTGCGTGTGGGTAGCGTTGCCAGATGCACATTGCGCAAGGCGCGTAGCCAAGAGCCTGGAAAACGAAGGCCCCTAACAGCAAGGCGGCTGATCCTGCCGCCGCAGTCATGCCGAGAGATTTTGGTGTCAGGGTCAATGAACGCTCCCGTTGGCAATCGATGGACCTGTTTCTCGCTTGTCAGGTTACGTAAACGGCAGAAGGCCTGTTATCATTCAGAGATTTGTAACGGTATGTATCCGTCGCGACCCTCAGCCGACTCTGATCCACGTTGCCATACCGTCGGCTTGATGGCTCAACATGTGGCAATGCAGCATCCAGGATCCCGGATTGTCCAGGACGACGAGAATTTCCCGCGTCTCGCCGATCTCCAAATAGGTCGAGTCCCGGTATGGACCGGCTTCACCCGCCGCATCGAGTTCCCAGAAATGGTGGCCATGCAGATGCATGACGTGTGGAAACCCGGTTTCGTTGCGGATCGAAATGCGCGCGGTCGTCCCCTGCGCGACAGATAGGAAAGGGGTTCGAGGCAGGCCGGATACTTCATTGAGCGCCCATGTCCCTGTGCCGCTGTGGGACGCGCTTCCCGCGCCTCCCTGGAGCACCAGCTCCGCGGTTTGGCCGGGGTTTTGCGGGGCGGGCATTCGGTTGGCGGGCAACGCGGTGATGGGCGCTTTCGCAGGCTCACGAGAGCCGGAAACAGCGATTTCGCCAAGGCTCAACGTCCGCTCTCCAAAGCTGTCGTCAAATCTAATAGGCCCGGTCGCATCACCAATCACATCGCATCTTTGCCCCGGAGCTAGGAGGATGGGTTCGAGTGTCTGTGGCTGCGCCAGGGGCATACCATCCAGTGCAACGATCTTGCCTGCCAGACCGTCCAGCCCGACACGGTAAACCCTGTCGATAGAGGGATTTATCAGGCGCAAGCGCAGGCGGTCGCCTTGTCTCACATTCTTGCTGGTTCCATTGGAAACAAGCGCCGTGACCGTATTGCCGATACGGCCCTCGGTCGCGAAATGAGCCGGGTTGAACCCTTCGTCGTACTGTCCGGACTGATCCAACAAGACATCGAAGAACTGAACAACGATGTCATGGTCGACAGCCGGCGCATTTTGCTCCTCGACGATGAAGGCGCCGAAAAGACCGCGGCTGACCTGATCGTAAGACAGGTAATGCGAGTGATACCAATACGTGCCGGCATCCGGGACGCCGAATTGATAACGATACGAGTCGCCCGGAATGACCACATCCTGAGTGAGGACGTTGACACCATCCATCCGATTTGGAACCCGCAACCCATGCCAGTGAACGAGAGCGCCCTCCTCCAATCGGTTATCGAGGGTAATGCGGGCGGTTTGTCCTTGTCGCATTCTGACTTCTGGGCCCGGCAGACCACCGTTGAAGCCCAACATCGACACGTCGTACCCAGCAAGGTGCGCCTTGATCGATTGGGGCGCGAGGATCAACTCGTGTGTCGCTGCTGGCAAGCGGGTACCAGCCAGCGCAACGGTCATCCCGCCAAGGAAAGACCTCCGGCTCAAAGACAATTCCGTCACCTCATGAATGATAGACTGGCTTTCGCCAACTGCCGCACTTGTGCCATTTCCGGAAGAGGAACTTCAAGGCGACAGAACACTCCTCACGCCGTTGTCACTTTGGGATACAGGAAGACGCGGGCGCCGATTTCAACGCGTTCGTACAGATCCTTCACATGTTCATTCGTCAACCGCGCGCATCCATTCGACACGGCAGACCCAATTGTCTCCGGGGCGTTCGTTCCATGAATGCGAAGATAGGTATCGCGTCCCTCGGCATCGTAGAGATAGAGCGCGCGGGCCCCGAGCGGGTTGTTTGGCCCGCCTTTCAGTCCATCCTTGTACTTTGCGTATTTGCGTGGCTCGCGCCGGATCATGGCGTTCGTTGGCCGCCACCATGGCCATTTGGCCTTGCGCGCTACCGTGAACTCTCCGGGTTCGTACAAACCTTTGCGCCCTACCCCGACCCCGTAGCGGATCGCCATCCCGTCCTCGAGCATGAAATAAAGGAAAAAATCGTCGGGAACGACGTGGACATCGCCTTTAACCCAGTCACCACGACGGGTGTTTACCAATTGTGGTTCGAACCGTTCGGGCAATTTGACTTTGTGGGCCCAGGCAGTTGTGGGCAGAAAGCAACCCATCGCTCCGGCACAAATCAATTCTCGTCTCGTGAAATTCTGCATGGCGCGATCTCCTCGGACCCATGAAAATTCAGTGCGCGTCAGGGGCAAAGAAAAGAAGCCGTGAACCGGGGCAAACGACGCGCCTTTGTTGCCTTGAAACTACGAAAATTCGTGCTTTTGGAACTCTCCAGCGCTGGAATGTTGTTGTTTTACAGAGAACTGCAAGGAGGTGACTGGAAATGCACTACTCACGATTCTTTATGATGATCGGAACATCGACCGTGGTCATGTTCGTTCTGATGTACCTGAACACCTATCTTTGGGGCCATATCTTCTTTTCGGAGACACGCCTTTACATGGCCATCCTGATGGGGGCGACCATGGCCGTGATCATGTTGGCGTACATGTTGTCCATGTATCAGAACACCAAAGCCAACATCGCGATTTTCGTTGGCGCAATAGTCCTTTTCGCGGCGAGCCTCTGGCTGGTTCGCGGACAATTCACGGTGCAGGACAGGTCCTACATGCGCGCCATGATCCCGCACCACTCGATCGCCATCATGACGTCGACTCGTGCCGAGATCACCGACCCGCGCGTCCGGGGGCTCGCAGACGACATTATCTATGCGCAGGACAAGGAAATCGCCGAAATGCGCTACCTTATTGCTGACATTGGAGCAAACGGCGAAGCATCGGCCACGCGAAGCGAAACGCCGGCGCAGGTTGTGGATGCGCAACAGGCGCTTCAAACGGAGGTCGTGTCGAAGGTCGATCCTGAGTTTCTGACGGAAGACGAAATCGCTGCGGTGTTCCCGAATGGCGGAAATTGCCGCTTTGCTTACACCTCGGACAGTCCGGCTGTACTGGTGACTGGTGAAACCGGCGAAGGGTCTGCCGCCGCAATGAAGATCAGCGGTGATCTGGTGCGCCTGAATGCGCAGGGCGAAAATGCATTTTCTGAAGGCCCGCTGTCGGCCGAGATCGCAGAGACGAACGGTGACCTGACCGATCTGATCGTCAGCGCGGGAACCGACTACGAAGCCGGGTTCCGTGGTCAACTTACGTGCAGCGGATAAGGAGGAAAGGACATGCCCCGCGACACAGACAGTAAATCCGCGCAGCTTTATCGCATGGTCATGCCGGGCCATGTCTGCCCCTACGGTCTGAAATCGAAAGACCTGCTGGAGCGGCAAGGCTTCGAGGTGGAAGACCATCCGCTTGACACCCGTGAAGACACCGATGCTTTCATGGAGAAGCACGGGGTCGAGACGACGCCGCAGACTTTCATCGGGGACGAACGGATCGGCGGTTACGATGATCTCAGGGTGTTTTTCGACATTGACCCACCCGAGGAAGAGCAAAGCGACACGACCTACCAGCCGGTCATCGCGATCTTTTCCGTTGCCGCGCTGTTGGCATTGGGCCTGTCTTGGCACCAGTACGGGTCGGTCCTTACCTTGCGGGGGTTCGAATGGTTCATTTCGCTGTCCATGACCATTCTCGCGATCCAGAAATTGCAGGATGTCGAAGGGTTTTCGACGATGTTCCTCAACTACGATCTGCTGGCGCGCAAATGGGTGCGATACGGCAAGGTCTACCCGTTCGGCGAAGCGTTGGCAGGTGTCCTGATGACTGCCGGCGCGCTGCTGTGGCTCTCGGCGCCTGTCGCCCTGTTTATCGGCACGGTCGGCGCTGTCAGCGTGTTCAAGGCTGTTTATATCGACAAGAGAGAGCTGAAATGCGCCTGCGTCGGCGGTGACAGTTCCGTCCCGCTGGGGTTCATTTCGCTGACGGAAAACCTGATGATGATCTTCATGGGTATCTGGATGCCGGTCCGCGCGATCTGGTTCTGAGGTACAGCCCCTTCTTGCCTGTCACTTGGCCAACCGCTCCGGCGACAGATCCTCGATGATGGGGCAGTCGGGCCGGTGATCCCCGGCACATTTTTCCACCAGTTCGGCGAGCGTCGCGCGCATGGATTGCAGTTTCGCGATCTTTTCCTCGATCTGGCGCAGATGGTCTTCCGCAACCGCCTTCACTTGCATGCTTTCGCGGTTTTCATCATCGTAGAGCGACAGGAGCGTCCTGCAATCTTCGATGGTGAACCCCAAGGCCCGTGCGCGACCCAGAAACGCCAGCTTGTGAATGTGGCTCTCGGTGAACGCGCGGTAGCCGTTCTCGCTACGGTTCGGGCGGATCAGCCCGATGTCCTCGTAGTAGCGGATTGTTTTTGGGGGCACACCCGATTGTCGGGCAACGTCTCCGATGTTCATGTCGAACCTCCGTTATTCTGCTGGAGCAGGAGTGGCGGCTGCCAGCTCTGCCGGGATTGCGCGCTGCTCGTCCATCGCAGGCGCGATGCGCCGCAGCCGCAGGGCATTGGTCAGGACAAACACCGAGGACAACGCCATCGCACCCGCCGCAAGGATTGGTGACAGGAGCAACCCAAAGGCGGGATAAAGCACCCCGGCAGCGACCGGAATAAGTGCCACGTTGTAGGCAAAGGCCCAGAACAGGTTCTGCCGGATGTTGCGCATGGTCCGCCGCGATACTTCGAAGGCGTTCACCACGCCGCGCAAATCGCCCGACATCAGGACGACATCCGCAGATTCGATGGCCACATCGGTGCCGGTTCCAATGGCGATGCCCACATCGGCATGCGCCAGCGCCGGGGCGTCGTTGATCCCGTCGCCGACAAAGGCGATGCGCTTGTTCCCTTGGCGCAAACTGTCGAGCGCCGCAACCTTGCCGTCCGGCAGGACGCCGGCGATGACGTGGTCGATACCGGTTTCGCGGGCGATGGCTTCGGCGGTTTCGCGTTTGTCGCCGGTGATCATCGCAACCGCAAGACCCTTTTCGTGCAGCGCTGCGATGGCTGCGCGGCTTGCCGGTTTGACCGGATCGGCCACGCCGATCACGGCGGCGACACGCCCATCTATGGCAGCGTAAAGCGCCGTGCGACCCTTGCTTGCGATCTTCGTTTCCTCTGGAGCCAATGCCGAGACGTCAATGCCTTCGCGCGCCATGTAGCGGTCGGCCCCAACCAACACCTCCACGTCTTCGACCACGGCGCGCACGCCGTAACCTGTGACCGATTGAAAGCCTTCGGCCGCCACAAGAGGTGCGCCCTCGGCCCGCGCGGCCCGCACGATGGCGTCCGCGACAGGATGCTCGGAGAGCGACTCCACGGCAGCGATCTTCGAGAGCGTTGTTGGGCGATCGAACCCTTCCGCCAGCACAAGGTCAGTCAGTGCGGGTCGCCCCTCGGTCACCGTGCCTGTTTTGTCGAGGGCGACCACATCAACGGAATCAAGTTGCTGCAAGGCGTCACCTTTACGGAACAGGACACCCATTTCCGCAGCACGTCCCGTCCCGACCATGATCGAGGTCGGCGTCGCAAGCCCCATCGCGCAGGGGCACGCGATGATGAGCACCGACACACCGGCGACCAGCGCCATCGTCAGGGCCGGATCAGGCCCGAAAAACAGCCAGACCAGCACGGTCGCCGCCGCGATCGCCATCACGGCAGGCACGAACCACAAGGTGATCCGGTCGACCAATCCCTGGATCGGCAGTTTGGCGCCCTGGGCCTCTTCGACCATGCGAATAATCTGCGCCAGGGTCGTGTCGGCGCCGACCCGCGTGGCGAGGAACTGTAGGCTTCCGGCGCCGTTGACCGTCCCGCCGGTCACCGTATCTCCGGCACCTTTTTCAGCGGGGATCGGCTCGCCTGTCAGCATGCTTTCGTCGACGCGGCTGGTCCCCTCGATGACCTCGCCATCGACCGCGATGCGTTCACCAGGGCGCACGATGACGATGTCACCCTGAACCAGCGCATCGATCTCGATCTCGACGCTTTCTCCGTCCCGCATCACGCGTGCAGTCCGCGCCTGAAGCCCTAATAGCTTCTGGATGGCCGCGCCCGTTCTCCCCTTGGCGCGCGCTTCAAGAAACCGCCCCAGAAGGATCAGAACGACGATGACCGCTGCCGCCTCGAAATAGACGGTGCGCAGCGTGTCAGGCAGGACCGACGGTACGAATGTCGCAACCACGGAATAAAGGTAAGCCGCCCCGGTGCCGACCGCGACGAGGCTGTTCATGTCGGGGGCACCCCGGAACAAGGCCGGGAAACCCTTGGTGTAAAACGTCCGGCCCGGGCCGAAGAGAACGATTGTCGTCAGCACGAACTGAAGAAGCCAACTCGTCTGCTGGCCAATCGTGGTCTCGATCAGCATATGAACGGCCGGAATGACGTGGCCACCCATTTCGATCAGGAAGACCGGCAAGGCGAGGATGGCCGCAAAGGTGACCCGTTTGGCAAGCGCCTGAGCCTCTTCCTCCTTGCGCGCAACTCTGTCGTCACCGGCCTGGGCCGTTGCCACGGTTGCTGGATACCCTGCCGCGCCGCTTGATTCGATCAGATCGGATGTCGTGACAAGACCTTCGACGTAAACGACCGTCGCCGTCTCTGAGGCGAGGTTGACGTTCACCTCGACCACCCCGGGCACCGCGGCAAGCGCCTTATCGACCCGCCCGACGCAAGAGGCACAGGACATCGCTGCAATCGTGAGTTCGGCCCTGGCCTTCCGCGCGGGGTAGCCCAGCTCGCGAAGGGATTCGATGATGTCGGGAATGCGCTTGAGCGCGTCCACGCTCATGCGAGCAGTTTCCGAGGCAAGGTTCACCGACACATCCTCTACGCCGTCGATTGCATTCAATGCGCGATCGACCCTGCCAACGCAGGACGCGCATGACATGCCTTCGATCGGCAGGCTGATCTGTTTGGGTTCGGGCATATGTGTCACCTGTTTTTCCATTCGAAGTGGAATATGAGGCTTCCAGTTACTGGAGGGTCAATGGGAGGGCGCCAAATAAATTTCTTCACTTGACCTTCCAGCGGGGGGAAGCCCCATGTCACCGATAGAAATCAGATCAAGGAGTGGTTCCGATGAAGTTCAGCGTTCCGGACATGAGCTGTGGGCATTGCACCGCAGCAATCGAAAGCGCGGTGAAGAGCGCAGATCCGAATGCAGGCGTAGAATGTGACCTTTCTGCCCGACAGGTGCATGTCGACAGCGTGTTACCAGCCGATCAGGTCCAAGCGATCATTCGGGATGCGGGCTACAACGTGGAACCTGCGGCCGCTTGATGCAGTGCCTGGACCACCCAAGGGTGGTCCGGGCACAGAATTTCAGTCTTCGACTTTGCGGGCTTCCTCGACCAAGTCGGCAAGCTGCGCCTTTTCGACGAAGCCCGGGACCAGCGCATCCCCGATCACGAAAGACGGCGTGCCGTTAAAGCCCAGAGCTTGGGTCAGTTGCATGGAGGTCGCAATGTGCTCTTCGACCTCGGGGGCCTCCATGTCCTTGCGCAACTGCGCGATATCCAGGCCGATCTCCTCGGCCACGCGCAGCACGGAGGCCTCTTCCGCGCGGCCTTCCAGCCCCATCATTGCCCAGTGAAACTCTTCGTATTTGTCCTGCTTGCGCGCTGCCAAGGCCGCTTTCGCGGCAAACACCGATCCGTCTCCGAGAATGGGCCATTCACGATAGACGAGGCGAATGTTGGGATCGTCTTCGATCAAAGCCCGCACCTCGGGTTTGACCCGCCGACAATAGGGACAGTTGTAGTCGAAAAATTCCACAACAGTGACGTCCCCTTCCAGGTTGCCGAGAACCGGCGCATTCGGATCGTTCTCGATCAGATCGCGCTGGTCATTCAGAACTTGGGCCTGACTGAGCTCCTGCGCTTGCGCCTGCCTTTGTTCGAGGATCGCCACGGCCTCCATGACAATCTCCGGGTTCTCGCGGATTGCCTCGAGCACAAGTTCCTTGACCCGGGACTCTGACAGTTCGTCCGCGAGTGCCGGTATCGGAAGCAAGGCAGCTATCGCGACCGTCGTGAAGGCTTGTCTGAAACGCATTTTAGTTCTCTCCCCGTTGTTCGTCGGCTTCTGTCCGCGCGGCCTGGACTTCGCGGATGCGGTCTGGCCAGGTGGACCGGATGAAGGCCAGGATGTTGTGAATTTGCTGGTCGGTCAGCACGTCTGCGAAACCGGGCATGCCACTGTCGAATTCGACGCCCTGACGCGCCAGAAGCGCCGCACCCCCCAGTTTTGTGTAATCGAAGAGCAGGCTGTCAGGATGATGCCAGGTGTGACCCGTCTCATCATGTGGTGGTGCTGGCAGGCGCCCATCCGCGCCGGGCGTTCGCCATTCCGGCTGGCCTTCCAGACCCGCGCCATGACAAGACGCACAGTTTTCTGCGTAGAGCAACGCGCCTTCTTCGATGTCGTAGCTCTCCGCCCTGGACGCGCTGCCGACATCCGAGGATGCACTGGTCGAGAGCCAATACGTGAAGGCGGCTGCTGCGACAGTGATCGGAAGGGACCAAACGAGATATCTCATGTGACCCGTATCCAGGTTGTCATGCCAGATGCGGCGTGGCTGAGCATGTGGCAATGGAACAGCCACTTGCCGGGATTGTCTGCCGTAAAGGCGATCTCCCGGGACTCGTTGCCGGCCAACAGGATCGTGTCCCGCATCGGCCCGAACGCGCCGCCGGGGCGCAGCTCGCGGAAATGCATCCCGTGCAGGTGCATCGCATGTGGGAAAACGGTCTGGTTCTCGATCTTCAGGCGCACCGGCTCGTTCAGGGATAGATCGGCCAGTGGCGTGTAGGTCATTTCGGCGACATCATTCAGGGCCCAGAATTTGCCCGCTTGGGCAAGCTGACGGAATCCAAGACGTTCCCCGCCAAGCAATGCGGACTGCATTCGCCCCATTGCCCCGCCGGACATGACCAGTCGCAAATCACGCGCATCGGCAAGGTCCGGGGCGTGTGCCGCGGGGTTCGGCGGCAACGGCAGTGGCTTGCCTCTTGGTACTGAACTGGCTGTGCCGTTGACCAGAAAACTCACCAACGGGGTCAGTTGATCATCATCGCCGATGCGAAGCAATTGGGCGGTGCCGCCTTCGTCTTCGGTCACATCCACAATTAAGTCGACGCGCTGTGCCGGGCCGAGGATCAACTCGCCGTCAACCGACTGGGGTTGGCCGGTTGGCATTCCATCCACGGCCACCGTCCAGCCACTGAATCCAGAGAGCCTCAGCGGGAAAATTCGAGCGCTTGCTGCGTTGATGATCCGCAAGCGAATGCGCTCGTTGCGCTGCGCGGGCAAGGTCAGGTCATAGCGCCCGTTGGTCGTGATAAAGTTGCCGGTACGTCCACCGTGGCTCATCATCATGGGCTGTTCGAAATTGTCGAACAGCTGCCCGCTCTCAGGGTCGAGCAACCAGTCCTCCAGAACGATGACTTCCTCGCGGTCGATGTCCGGTCCATCGACCTCTTCGACGATCAAGGCACCGCGCAGACCACGCGCGACTTGCTCGTATGAGCGATTATGCGCGTGATACCAATAGGTGCCCGCGTCCGGTACGACGAAGTCGTAGTCAAAGGTTCCACCCGGCGCTACGGCCTCTTGGGTCAGCCCTGAAACGCCATCCATCGCGTTGTCGATCCGGATTCCGTGCCAGTGAACCGAACTGGGATCGGGTACCTCGTTGCGAAACCTGCGACGCACCCGATCGCCTTGTGTGACCCTGATTTCCGGGGCCGGAACGAGGCCGTCATAGCCCCAGATCTCTGTTTCCGGGTAGGTGTCCGGAAGAAGCTGTCGACGTGCAACCTTGGCAATCAGGTCCTCGAACGGGGTCGCGGCAAAAGCCGACTGCGGGATGGCCGCCGCGCAGGCCGCCAGTGTTGCATGGCGCAAGAAATCCCGACGTGTTTGTCTCATTTCGATCCTCGAGAAAGCGGGGGCGTGTTGCCCCCGCGTGGTGTTAGTTCGACGCGGGGTTCTCCGCCTCGACCGTGTCCTTGTTCAGCAGGAAAAGCGCCATCGCTTCGCGATCGGCAGGTGTCAGAAACCGAGTTCCCTCGCGAACCACTTCCGCCATGCTGCCGCCGAAAGCATCGCCCGAAGGGGTGATGCCGGTCTGGAGCGCATAAGCGAGGTTTGAAACCGTCCAGTCATTTTTGACCAGGTCTTTTGGCCGTATCGCGGGGGCCTTGCTGCCACCGGGAAGCTGGGCGTTGCCTGCAAAGGAAGCACCGATATCGCGGCCTCCCGCAAGATTGCGCGGCGTATGGCAGGCTCCGCAATGTGCCGCACCGCGCACCAATTCCCGTCCTCGATTCCATGCGTCGCTTCGCCCTTCAATCGGTTCGGTATCCGGATCGTAGAAGAACGCCGCTCGCCAGAGCTTCAGCCCCCATCGTTGGTCGAATGGGAAGCTGACATCATTTTCTGGTGCAGGCTCGTCCACGGGCGGCACGGTTTGAAACGCCGCCCAGAGGTCAGCGATATCCTGATCAGAAAAATCCGCATAGAAGGTGTACGGGAAAGACGGATAGTACGGCGTTCCATCGGGGCCGATGCCTTGCCGCACGGCTTTTGCGAACTGTTCTGCCGTCCATTCGCCCATGCCATGTTCCGGGTCTGTCGTCAGGTTGGGCGGGTAGAACGTTCCGAACGGGGTTTCGAGCGGCGCCCCTCCGGCAAGTGGCGCGCCGCCCGCTTCGAAATTGGTATGACAGGCAATGCACCCACTGGCGCGCGCCAGATACGCGCCCCGGTCGACATTGCCCTCTATTGCAATCGGAGTCACTGCACTGCCGACAGGCCATGCAATCACGACGCCGAGGCTGGCCGCGCCCAGCACGGCGGCCCCGCTGACGAGTGTCAAGAACCGGCGCATGGTCAGTCTTCTTCCGCCCGGAAGCGTTCATGGCATGCGGAACAGACCTGGGTCGTCATCGCGAATGCTGCGTCGGCGGGCATTTCGGCAATGGCGGCCGCATCCATCATGTCGCCTCGGCCCATCATCGTGCTCCCGCCCATCATGGTTGTATCGCCTCCCATCATTGACCCGCCGCCCATCATCGAGGCGCCATCCATGGAGGTATTGCCGCTCATGCCGCCCAATCCATTGTCGGCTGCGCGTTCCAGGCCCTCAGAGTATTCTTCCAGCTGACTTGCCAATGCCGCGAAGCGCTCCCAGTCGGTCCACACCTCGTCCTTGGCTTCCGAGGGCATGCCCCCTGTGCCCTCTGGGAACAGCTTTGTCATGCTCTCACCGGCGTGCTGCTGGAACAGGCGCGCGGCATCGCGCACTGTTTCTGCGTCATAGGCCGTTTCGCCCCGCATCATCGGGGCCACGGTCTTGACCGCCTTCCCCATTGCAAGCATGGCATCCATGCGCTCTTTCACGATGCCGGTGGCTCCGCTATGCGCGAATGCCGTGACCGCAGTACCTGCAATCAACACTGCCGCTACGATAGTCGTCTTTTTCATGTCTTCGATCCTTCTTTGGGTCTGCTTTTCGAGCGATGTGAAATCAGACCCACCGTCGGGGCGGTGGAGGATCGCTGATCGGGCGCAATTCGGTTCGTTGGATCGCGCCGTCTTGCATGACGGCTTTCAGAAAAGAAGGCTCGTACGCCATGTTCGGCTGAAGCAATAACGCTGCCGGGACAGAACAATCGAGGCCTGGATGGCAGTGGCCAGAGGCCTCGGTCGATGGCCCTGCGTCTTCGTGACCATGGTATTCCTGCCCCAACGACGTTTCACCATGATATACCGGCGCCTCTGGCACCCCGAGTACTACAAGGAAAAGGCCGAAAACGGCCGACAGAATCCATCGGTTCGTCTTCGACCAACGCATCAGTTGATCCCGTTGGCCCGCTGCAATTCGCGGACATAGGCGGCCACCATCTTGACGTCTCCTTGGGTCAATCCCTCGATCTTAGGCATATTACCGAAATTCCAGTGATGTGCACGGACGCCGTTTTGAGCTGCCAGAACAAAAGCCATGTCCGAATGGTGGCTCGGTTCGTAGATCTTGTGCACGAGAGGCGGCGCAACACCGTTGCGACCGGCGGCATTTTCGCCGTGACACTCGGAACATTTTGCCTCGAATATGTTCTTCCCAAGCGCCGCCTGCTGCGAGAGCTCGTCAGGCAGCTGGACCTGAACGATCGGGCCGCCCTCAGCGATATCACTCGTGTCAGGTGGCGTCATGGAGTGGCCAACTGTTGCATTGTCCATCCCAAAAAACTGCCAAGCGGCAACCCCTCCACCCAAGATGAACACGGCCCCAATCAGCGCAGTCAATTTGTCCATGCCAGTAAATTCCGTCTTGCCTGCTGGTTCAGATGAGCTTGACTTGAGTGCCGACGGGCACGCGCTCATAAAGCTCTTCCACCTGTTCGTTAAAAAGGCCAATGCAGCCATTCGACGATCGCCGGCCTATCTTGCGCGTATCCTGTGTTCCGTGAATACGGTAATACTGCCATGAAAGGTAAAGCGCCCGAGTGCCCAAAGGATTTTCTGGATCGCCGCCCGCGATACGTGCCGGCCATTCCGGATTGCGTTCCCGCATGGAAGGTGTTGGTGCCCAGCTGGGATTCTTGCGTTTTTCGACAACTTCGGTATAGCCGCGCTTCGTAAGTTCATCTGTCAGCGGAACAGATGTCGGATAGATCCGCATTTCGCCGTCTGCCGTCCAGTGCTGAAGCGCCTTCGTCACAGTATCGGAAATGATGATCCCCTTTCCCAGCTTATCGAAATGGTCTTGCCAGTCGTGAGTTCGGAAAGAGGAAATGTTGCGACGACTGACTTCGGATCTAACCACACTTGGTGCAGCCAAAGCGACCGCCGCGAAACCCAATAGGCTTCGCCGGTTGACCTTGTTGTTTCGCGATGTCGTCATGACACACTCCTAGCCTACGGTTTGTACATGTCTTTTACGGGAGACCCGGCATCAGGCAACCTGACAAGGCCGCGAGAAGTGTATCCATTTGTATCCTTGACCTTACCCTGCTGGAGGGTCGCAAATGACGCCAGGAACGAGACAAAGAGGGTGTCATGGACGACGAAAATCCCAAGAATAAGCCGATTACAGACAAGCTCATGCATTACGGAATGATGGCGTGTTGCATTGTGATGCTGTTGCCCGTGATCGGTTTTTTTCTCGCTGGCGGAACGCTTGCGGGTATGTGGGGCAATGCATCGGCTTTCGCCCCGCTCCTGTTGTGCGTTGGAGCGCATCTTGTGATGCATAGATTCATGGGGAAATCGTGCCATTCCGACAAGGCAAACGATACTATCGAGGAAGCGCCCGAGCCCATAAGTTCCGTGATTCCTAGCGTCGCCCGCAACAGGCAGTGATGTGCGAGGGAAAGCAAAGGTATTCGTATTGCTGTTGATGGTTACATTACTTGGAGGTTGCGCGGGAAGCCTTGCAGACTGCCTAGATCTGAAGGCTATCGTGTCCACGAAGCAAGCGTCAGACCTTCTGCCGGATGGGTGTCGAACCCTTTCATCTTCTGCGACTGGTGTTGCGCGAATTGTCTGTGCGGACGGTCGTCAGGGTTTTGCCACAGGTGGACTTTGACGCAATTTCCGCCGTCCTGGCGAAATCTGCGGAAAATATGGGAAGGAAGCAGGTATCTTGATCGATTGCCTTTTGATCCTGCGACGGGTTTTGCTTATTCCCTTCGTGCTCCTGGCCGTTGTCTCTGGAAGTGTCGCGGCAGCAACCTCTGCTGAATACCAGAGCGCGCCACTCACCGCGCATCTCATTAGTGTACAGGACGGCGTTCCCGAGAACACACAGACTCTGTCAGCCGGGCTTCACCTTCAACTGAACGAAAACTGGAAGACCTATTGGCGGTCGGCGGGCGAGGTGGGAATACCGCCTTC
Organism: Marivivens aquimaris; assembly: GCF_015220045.1. Lineage (NCBI taxonomy): Bacteria > Pseudomonadati > Pseudomonadota > Alphaproteobacteria > Rhodobacterales > Paracoccaceae > Marivivens > Marivivens aquimaris. The sequence continues at coordinate 107,579 of NZ_JADBGB010000006.1, forward strand.
GGTCGAATGGAGCGGTTCCGAAAACGTCGCAGATGTCGAATTCATGTGGCCCGCCCCGACGCGCTTCACCGCCTTCGGCATCGAAAATTTTGGTTATGCGGGTGAAGTCGTCTTTCCGCTGCGCATAACGCTCAAAGATCCCGGCGCACCTGTGACTCTTTCCGCGCAGGTCAAACTGCTGGTGTGCTCCAATGTCTGTGTCCCGGAAGAGTTTGACCTGTCACTTCGCCTCGGACGGGGCAACGTCATCGACAGCACTTCGGCTGGGCTGATCGGTACGTTTTCCGAGCGCGTCCCCGAAGGGGCCAAGACGAGCGGCGTCAGCGAGGCAAATGCCTTCATCGACGAAGACCTCACGGAGTTGATCGTCAGCCTTCGCGTCGATGAACCACTCCAGTCGCCGGATGTGTTTCCCGAACTGGGTATGGGTGTTGCGCTTGGCAAACCCGATATCCGTTTGGGAGAAGAGGATCGTTTGCTTTGGGCGCGCTTGCCGATCCTCTCGTCGAATACGGATGTGACAGTGGCTCCGTCGATTACCGTCACCGACGGCGAGAACCGGGCCTTCACGATCATCGCGGATCGCGTGGCGCAAGGAATAGCACCACCCTTTGAACTGGCCGCCACGACACCGGACATGATGGAACTGATCTGGATTGCCGCGATCGCGCTGCTGGGCGGATTGATCCTGAATGTGATGCCCTGCGTGCTGCCGGTGCTGTCCATCAAGGTGTCGTCTGTGCTCAAACACACCGATCACGACACAACCCGTGTCCGGTTCGGTTTCGTCGCTGCCAGCGCCGGCATCATGACGTTCATGTGGGGTCTGGCGCTCGTCCTCTGGGCGCTCCAGACGGCAGGCCTCAGCGTCGGGTGGGGTTTGCAGTTTCAAAGCCCGCTGTTTCTTGCGGCGATGATCGCTGTCCTGCTCGTCTTTTCGGCAAATCTGTTCGGAGCGTTCGAGTTCGCCCTTCCACACGGCATGCAGACGCGGCTTGCAGGGGCCGGAGGACGCAACGGGTATTCCGCCGACTTTTTCACTGGCATGTTCGGTGCCGTCATGGCGACGCCTTGTTCGGCACCGTTCCTCGGCACCGCGGTGGCCTTTGCTTTGGCCGGGCGTGGCGTGGAAATCCTCATCGTCTTTACGAGCCTCGGGCTCGGCCTCGCCCTGCCCTATCTCGTCATCGCCGCGTTCCCGCGTCTGGTCGCATTGATGCCCAAGCCTGGTCGATGGATGCTGATCATCAAAAGCGTCATGGGGGTTTTGTTGCTTGCAACCGCCGTGTGGCTGTTCTGGGTGCTCGACGGTGTCGCCGGGCTTGCGTCTGTCATCGCGGTCGCGGCGTTGTCCGGTCTCGCCGTTCTGATACTATCTCTCCCGAATGTGCAGTCCCAATTCAGGTGGTCTATTGCCATAGCCAGCCTTGTCCTGGCCATTGCCGCAGGTCCTCTCTTGCAGCAATCAGCACCTGCGCGTTCGACGCCGCAGTTGGCAATGGCTTGGATCGCATTTGATCGTTCGGAAATAGCGAAACGCGTGTCCGCAGGAGAGGTCGTTTTTGTCGATGTGACCGCTGACTGGTGTCTGACTTGCAAAGCGAACAAGACACTTATCATCGATCGGGAGCCAGTCCGGAGCGCGCTTGAAGCGCCTGGAGTCACGGCGATGCAGGCAGATTGGACACGCCCGGACACGCGCATTTCCCGCTACCTTGAGAGTTTCGGCAGATACGGCATCCCCTTCAATGCCGTCTACGGACCATCGGCACCGAACGGCATTGTGCTGTCCGAATTGCTAAAAACCGAGGACGTGATGAACGCCTTGGCGCAAGCCAGTGGTCGGGATGTTTCCGCAAAGGTTGCCGGACAGGAGTGACCTGCTCGACCGGGACACCGAGCAGTAGTCAGCCGCCGAGCCGCTCAAGCGCGGCACGGACCGCCGCACGCCGAGGATCACTGGCGGGCTGCTGCTCCAACAGCGCTTCAGCCTTGCGGTAGGCCTCAACGGCGCGATCGGGCTCCTGAAGGACGGTATAGGCATTTGCCAGCCGCATCCAACCATCCAGATCGTCCGGTTCATCCTCAAGACGCTCGGCCAGCCGCGAGACCATCGATCGGATGAACTCCGCGCGATCCGCGTCATTCATCTCCGACGCCGCCGCGACATCTGCGGCACTCGGGCCTGGTTGCGACGTCGGCCCGCTGGGTAGATTGACGACCGGAAGGTCAGCTGCCGCTGCAATCCGGTTGATCTGCGCTGCATAGGTCTCCATCCAGGGAACGTAAGCCTCTTCCTGATTCAGTCGTGAAACAAGCAGATCGTAGGCCTTACGCGTCTCTTCTTGCTGAAAGTAATACAGAGACTCGAAGTAGGTTGCCGCAGGATTGGATGGGTCAAGGTCCAAAGCGCGATCAATGGCCAATTTCGCCCGTGGAATAACAACGCCGTCATTGGCAACCGCGACAGCCTCTGCCAGCATGGAGAATGTCGCGGAGGTGGCATCCTCCCGTTCGGCAACGACTTCGAAGGCTTCGACGGCATCGGCTGCTCTGCCCATGCGCTGATAGGTCTGGCCCAACAGCATCCACCCTTCGCTAGGGCCGCCGGTCGGATCGGATACAAGCCTTTCGCGAAGTTGTATTGCCAGCGCCGTCACTTCATCAGTCTGTGCCCGCTCCTCTGCACGGGCAGCGAAGGCCATTGAAGGAACCTCCGGCGATCCCATCGTCAGATAGTAGCCCGCGGCAATAACCGGCGCGAGGACCGCCGCGACAACGAGAGTGACTCTGCCACCATTACGGGATGATCCGGCTTTTTCTTCCGAATTGCGGGTCGTCGCGAGGATCCGTTTCTTGATCTCGAGTCTGGCCGCTTGAGCTTCCTGTTCAGAAATCAAACCGCGGTCCATGTCTCGTTGGATTTCCCGCATCTGATCGGCGAGGATCGCCGGTACCGCATCCCCTCTGGTGAGAGTGTTCGATTTGGACAGCAGCAGCGGGTAGAGGACAATTCCGATTGCGACCAGCGTCAAAAGAACGAAAATACCCCAGATCATGACGCATCCCCCGCTTCGTTTTGCCTGAGAATTTCGGACACGGTGTTCTCATCCTCCGAGCCCAAGTCTTCAAATGCCTCTTGCTTTCGCCGACTCATCAGTAGCCCGCCACCAACGAAAACCCCGATCAGAACGAAAGCGATCGGAGCGAACCAAAGCGCGTAGGTCGCAGGCTCCAGAGGCGGTTTCAGCAGCACGTAATCCCCGTACCGCGCCCGTATGTATTCGATCACCTCCGCGTCGCTGTCTCCAACGACCAGGCGCTCGCGTACGAGCAGACGCAAGTCCCGCGCCACACCCGCGTTCGAACTGTCGATGTCCTGGTTCTGACAGACGACGCATCGTAGATCCTTGGAAATCTCCCGCGCACGCTGTTCCAATACCGGGTCGGTCAGCATTTCGTCCGGTTCCACCGCATTGGCGGCAAAGGGAAGGAGCCCGATGCAAAACGCGAAAATCAACTGTCTCATGAACCTGCTCCATTTGGCAGTGCGCCTGCCTGCTTCAGGGCTTGCGTGAACCGTTCGACGGCGTCCGGACCCACGACCGGCCCGACATAGCGAAACAAAACGGTGCCATCGCTATCGACGATGAAGGTTTCCGGCACGCCCGACAGGCCCCATTCGATCCCGGTCCGGCCCGACAGGTCGGACCCGATCCGCTCGTAGGGATTGCCGAGGTCATTGAGCCACTTCACGGCATCCTCAGGTTTGTCTTTGTAGTTTATTCCGAACAACCGCATGCCGTCTCGTTCGACAAATCTTGTCAACACGGCATGTTCCGCGCGGCAGGGCACGCACCAGGACGCAAAGACATTGACCACGACCGGTCGTTCGTTGCCGACAAGATCGCTTCGGGCCAGGCCGGGTGTCTCCAACCCCGGCACGGGATCGAGGTCGAACGCCGGGGCCGGTTGCGAGATCAGGACGGAAGGGATCTCGTTGGGATCCCGGTCGGGATTGAGCCCCCAGAGAAAAAACCCACCGAATATGACCGCCGCAATAAACGGCAGCCCGGCAATGAGACGTTTCATCTTCTCTCCTACTCGGCAGGAACGGCATCGGTGGCTGGCTGTTTGGCACGGCGCGGCGCCCCGACCCTCAAACGGCGATCCGACAAGGACAAACAGCCACCGATCACCAGCAGGATCGAGCCGATCCAGATCAGGTTGACGAGCGGTTCATAGAGGATCCGAAGGGTCCATGCTCCGGCGTTGTTCACTTGATCGGAGGCTGGCGTTGCAATCGACGTATAGAGATCACCCGCCAATGTGGAGCGGATGGCCGACTCCGTCGTCTGGCTTTCCGCGACCGGGTAATACCGCCGTTCCGGGAAAAGTGTCGTGACCAATTCGCCATCCCGACGCACCACAAGGGTGCCGCGATCCGCGATGTAGTTCGGCCCTTGAACCTTTGCGGCCCCTTCGAAGGTGATGTCGAACCCGGCGATCGTGACTTCGGTCCCGGGGGCGGCAAAGACGATCTCCTCACTCTTCCATCCGGTCGAGCCGATCATCCCCATCATCAACACAGCGACGCCGGCATGGGCAAGCGTCATACCGTGAGAGGCGCGTGGCAGGTTGCGCACGCGTCTCGCGCTCTCTGCAAGGGAAACCTCGAACAGACGGATGCGTAGCGCCCATTCCCGCAGGGTCGCAAAAAGCAGCCACGCTGCGCCGAGGATGGCAAGATAGGCCATGATCGGCCCACCGTTCAGAAGATACCATGCGGCCAAGGCTGCAATGACCGCCAGCACGGCCACGAATTGGATGCGATCGAGCAAACCGGCGATATCAGCCCGCTTCCACGACAGGAATGGACCAAGACCCATGAACACGACCAGTGCCAGCATCATCGGAATGAAGGCCGCGTTGAAGAAAGGTGGACCGACCGAGATCTTGTCCCCGGTGACAGCCTCCAGGATCAGTGGATAAAGCGTCCCGAACAGGACCGTTCCCGTAGCGGCGGCCAGAATGAGGTTGTTCACGAGCAGCCCGGCCTCGCGGCTGATCGGGCGAAACAGACCACCCGGCTCCATTTCGGGCGCCCGCCAGGCGTAGAGCGCCAGCGACCCACCGATGGACACGGCCAGCAGACCCAGAATGTAAAGCCCGCGCTCTGGATCGACGGCGAAGGCATGCACGGATGTAAGCAGGCCTGACCGGACGATGAACGTCCCGAGCAGCGAAAGCGAGAAAGTCAGGATGGCAAGTAGGATGGTCCAGCTTTTGAACGCGTCGCGCTTTTCGGTGACGATGGCGGAATGCAGCAGCGCCGTGCCCAGAAGCCAGGGCATGAAGCTCACGTTCTCGACCGGGTCCCAGAACCACCAGCCGCCCCAGCCCAGTTCATAATAGGCCCACCACGATCCAAGAGCGATACCTGCCGTAAGGCTGACCCACGCGGCCAATGTCCACGGGCGGACCCATCTGGCCCAGGCCGGATCGACGCGCCCTTCCAGAAGAGCCGCAACGGCAAAGGAAAACACGATGGAGAAGCCGACATACCCGAAATACAAGAGCGGCGGGTGCATGGCGAGACCCATGTCCTGAAGCAACGGGTTGAGGTCATTGCCGTCGAGCGGCGGCGGAAACACCCGCTCGAAGGGGTTCGACGTCAGCAGCAGGAAGGACAGGAAGCCGACGCTGATCCACGCCTGCACCGACAAGGTGCGCGCCTTGGTCTCGGCGGGGATGTTCGATCCGAACCAGGCGACGCCCGCGCCGAACACCGCGAGTATCAGGATCCAGAGCAGCAGCGAACCCTCATGGCTGCCCCAGGTCCCGGCCACCTTGTAGAGCATTGGCTTGAGCGAATGGGAGTTCTCGACGACGTTCCTGACGGTAAAATCGCTGACGATGAAAGCCTGCATCAGCGCTGCGAAGGCGATGGCCACAAACAGCACTTGTCCTATTGCCGTCGCCTGGGCGGATTTCATCCAGACGGCATTTCTACGCGACGCACCTGCAATCGGTAGAACACTCTGAACAAGCGCAAGCGCCAGTGCGAGGGCCAGTGCGAAGTGACCAATTTCCGGGACCATGGCGTTCTTTCCTATTCAGCGTCGGTGGGCGTCGCGTCGGACGGCTTTGGCGTCCGCGGCGGGGTCTATTCGTCGAGCGTTGCTTTGCGGCGACGGAACTCTTCTTCGTCGATTTCCCCATTTGCAAAGCGGCGCCTGAGCGCTTCCTGCGCGTCCGAGTCCGGGGGACGGGTGCCATTGTCCCGCAGCCTGAACACCAGAAACACCACCAATGCGATCAGCGCACCCCAGAAGGCGAGCATCATGAAGCCGCCCACAAAGCCATAGCCACTGCCCCACATGTGCCCCGTCCAGGAGCCTGGTCCATCAGCCTGCGCCATGCTGGCGGGCAAGCTGGCCAGCAACGGCAGGATCAACGCGTTCAGTTTCATCTGTTTCTCCTTCGATCAGTTCGGTTTCATCCAACGGGATGGTGACAACAGCGCGCAAACCCGCGCTGTTCTGATTGACCAGCTGGATATCGCCGCCATGGGATTGGACGATTGTCCTCGCGATTGAGAGCCCAAGCCCATAACCGCCCGTTTCCAGAGACCTCGATTGCTCGAGGCGATAGAACGGATCGAAGACCTTTTCCAACTGGTCGACGGGAATGCCGGGCCCATTGTCATCGATGTTGAGTACGAGGTTCGAACCGTGGGTCGCCCAGCTGACTTTTGCGGCACCACCGTAGCGAACGGCGTTCTCAAGCAAGTTCCTCAGTGCCCTTCGGAACGCGTTGGGTCGAAGCCGCACGGCAACATCATCACTCGGGGCAAAGGTGCAGTGTGCCGCCATATCGCTGCACAAGCTGTCCAGAAAATTGCGCAGATCGACCACTTCGGCACCTTCGGATCCGGTAAGGCCGCGTGCAAAGGTGAGCGTCGCTTCGACCATACTCTGCATCTCTTCGACCGATGCGATGAGGCTGTCCCGCGTCTCTTCTTCGTCAACCAGCTCCGCGCGGACACGCATGGCAGTCAACGGCGAGCGTAAATCGTGGCCAAGGGCTGCGAGCATACGTGTACGATCACTGACAAACCGGGTCAGCCGTCGTTGCATGCGGTTGAATGCGACGGTCAGATCTCTGACCTCGGTCGGCCCTGTGACCGCCAATTCGCCCACATCTTCGCCCCGGCCAAGATGGTCCGCGGCCTTCGACAGGTGCCGCAAAGGACGCGTCAGGCGCGTCATTACAAACCAGAAGATCGCCACCAGAAGCAGTCCGGCGGAAATCCCGAAGGTCAGCATCGAATAGAAAGGCCATTGGATCGGCGGTCGCTCGAACCGCGTTCCGACATTCAGCCAACGCGCTCCCTTGATGGCGATGGACAGGTTCATTTCAACCGCTGTCAACTCTCCGCGCATCATCGCGAGATGCATTTCTGTCATCTCGTCCGAGAGATTGGGAAGAGGCCGCAACTCGCCCTCGACCTCGTGCAATTCAACGCGAATATCCCGGCTGTAGCTGTCATCCATCAGGGCGCGTATGCGTGCTTCCACGATGCCGCCGTCCGAATGACCGGTGTGATCCACGATCGGAGCGTCCGACAGATCGAACCGGATCAGAGGCGAATTTGCCGCGCGAAGGATCGAGTCCTGCAGATCCAGCGGGGCCTCTTCGATCAACCGCGCGACATTCGCTGCGCGACCCGCGGCCTCGAATCCTAAAGCTGCACGGATCGCAAGGCTGCGCTCGTCGGCGAACAGGAACAGGCTGATCACCTGGGCCACGACAAGTGCCGCGACCACAAGCAGGATCAATTGGCCGCTCAGAGATCTCATCGCACGGCGCATCACGGCGCATCCTCGACATCGGCAGCCAGACAGTATCCGCCGTTCCGCACCGTTTTGATGACACTGGGCCTAAGTACATCCGGCTCGATTTTGCGGCGGAGACGGCTGATCTGATTGTCGATGGTGCGATCCATCGGGCCTGCCGTCCGACCAGCGGTCAGGTCAAGCAACTGGTCACGGCTGAGCACCATCCTCGCGCGTTCCAGCAGGACCGCCAGCAATTTGAACTCGGAGGTCGTCAATGGGGTCTCGGTGGTGGACTCGTCAATCAGCACCTGCCGGTCGGTATCCAGTATCCAGTGCGCAAAAGAGACTTTCCTCCCAGCGAGGCTTCCGGCCACAGGTTCGTCGCGGTTGCTTCTCCGAAGAACCGACTTGATGCGGGCGAGCAGTTCTCGTGGATTGAACGGCTTGGCGAGATAATCGTCCGCACCGATTTCCAGACCCACGATCCGATCCGTTTCCTCACCAAGCGCCGTCAGCATGATGATCGGAAGATCACCCTCTGGCGCAAGTCTGCGGCAAACCGACAAACCGTCCTCGCCCGGCATCATGACATCGAGCACGAGGAGGTCGAAGTGACCAGTGGCCAGCTTGGCATCCATCTCCACGGCATCCCTGGCGACGGTCGTGCGCATTCCGTTCTTCTCCAGGAAGCGCGCGACGCTTTCGCGTATCTGAGCGTGGTCGTCCACGATAAGGATATGAGGTGGCGGTCCCATGGCGTCCTTCCTAGATCATCGTTGCATTCTGTTTCATGGGCAGAATTGTAGCCGTTTGTATCAGGTCAGTCCCTTGCTACAGAAGGATACAAATCTGTGCCTGCACCGTGTCGTGCTCCCGGGTAGCGTCGCGCGTATGTTATGTGACCTTTGGGATCGCAACCGATCAAAGGATGAGGTTTTCGAATATGGCTCTTGATTTGAACCGGCGCCGTTTCGTTCTGGGTGCTCATATGACGGTGCTGACCGTCGCGGCGTCACCGCTGTTGGCGCAGAGCCGATCTGTCTGGTCGGCAGAGAATGCCTTTGACGCGCTTCTATCGGATACGGCGCGGATCATCGATGTCAGAACGCACAAAGAGTGGCAAGAAACCGGCGTAGGTGCTGGTGTATGGCCGATAAGCATGCACGCGTCCGGTTTTCCGGACCGATTGTTCAGGGCCAAGGAACTGAGCGGTGATCGCACTGTTGGACTGATCTGCGCCACTGGCGGACGCTCCGCATCGCTGCTTCGAGCGTTGAGACAAGCTGGTTATTCGGGCTACGCCGATATCTCGGAAGGGATGTTGGGATCAGGCGAAGGGCCTGGCTGGATCGCATCGAACTTGCCGACCGTTCCGGTGGATGTCGCCCTGAACGGGTTGCCCCCCGCGTTGGCCTGACCAGTGAAGAATCAATTGGTCCCGTTGTGCTAAAAGCCTGATGTATGGTCAAATTGACCTGTTTGAACAGGAAGACGGGTTTGGGTGTATGACCGAGTTGATGGCTATGTTTGTCGGAATATGCGCGGCGATCGTGATGGGAATTGTCCATCATTATGCGTTGTCGGGCATTCTGAAGTTTTCCCCGCAGCGGTCGGATGGCTCCGGCTTTCGGATCATCCTGACGTTTTCCACGTTGCTGTTGCTGCATGTCTTGGAACTTGTGACGCTCGCCGTGTTCAACACGATGGTGGTGGCAAGCGTTCTGCCGCAATCGTTCAGCAACAGCCCTCCGATGTTTCAGGATGTTCTCTATGTTACGGGCATCTCGTTCTCGACCCTTGGCTATTCGTCCATAGAGGTGGTCGGGCCCTTTCGACTATTGCTGATGCTGCAATCGCTTTTGGGCTTCATGTTGCTGACCTGGTCAGCGACGTTTCTTTACTCAGCCTGCCAGCAAGTCTGGCAGAAGGCGAAAGATGACTGAAAATCGCCACGCGCGTCGGACATGAGCTTGGCGTCAGCGTCAAATACGTCCTGATATCGGTCCTTTGACCTCACCGTGGAACGGTTGAGTGAGCGCTGCGTTGCGCGCGTGGATGAATAGCCCTTGACCTTCCAGTTGCTGGAATCCCTAGGTACAAAGCCATGGCACAGATTTTCGAAAAGACAGGCGATCACGTATCGCACCATCGACACGGGGATATCTTGAAATCTCCCGTATGGGTTGGCGTGTTGCTTGTCGTTCTCACATTGCCGGCTCACCTTTTTTTGGATGAGCAAAGCTCGATAGCTCTTGCTTCGATCACGCTTGCTTTGATTGGCGGTGCCTATATCGGCTTTGGCGCTGCGGACGGCAGAGCGCGCGTGTTCTGGGCAGAGCTCGCGGTCGCCCTTTTGTTCGGCTTAGCAGCGTTCCTGGGGCTGATATGGCAGTGGGCCTTCCTCCCCTTGGGCTTGGCCCTTCACGCCCTTTGGGACATGTCACACCACAATTCTTATCGTCTCGCCCGGATTCCGAACTGGTATATTCCATTCTGCGTGGCCTTTGACCTTTTGGCAGCGACGTTCTTCGTTCTGCTCTATGCCGTGTTTTGATCCATGATGATGCGCATCCTTCTTATGGCGGTGTTCCTGATGGGAGTCGTCGCATTGGCCTTCCCGGACGTCCTTGGCGTTGACATTCGCCTGCCGGATCGCGCGGAAATTGACCGCTGGATCGAGGCGGCAGGTCTTGCCGGACCAATTGTCATCGTGGCGCTCATGACAATCGCTATTGTCGCAAGCCCCCTGCCCTCGGCGCCAATCGCACTCGCCGCCGGAGCGGCTTATGGACACACGTACGGGACGCTCTTCGTCGTTCTAGGTGCGGAACTCGGTGCGCTTGCCGCCTTTGGTCTGGCCCGCGGCTTGGGTCGTCCCTTCGTTGAGCGTCATCTCGGTCAGAAGATTAACGCAGGCCTGTTCGGGTCCCAGAACACTCTGACCTTCCTGGTCTTCGGCAGTCGCCTGCTGCCGTTTCTGTCCTTCGATATGATCAGTTACGCCGCAGGTCTGAGCAAGCTGCATCTTTGGAGGTTCGCGCTGGCCACGATGGCCGGGATTATTCCAGCGAGTTTCTTGCTCGCTCACATGGGCAGCCAGGCGATGAACGGCGATGCCCGCACTGCCACATGGACCGCACTTGCGCTGGGTGGCTTTACCGGCCTGTCGGTTCTCTTCGCCGCGACGCGAAAGACCGGTACGAAACGGAAGGAGAGCTGATATGGCCAGTCATTTCCACGCCGGGCATATGCCGAGTTCCGGCAAGGCCCTTGTGATTTCGGCCTGGCTCACCGGCGTCTACTTCGTGATTGAACTGGCCGTCGGGCTCTGGACTGGCTCGATTGCCGTCCTGTCGGATGCGTTTCACACCCTGTCGGCGGTTGGCGGCGTTCTGGTGGCCATCATCGCGCAGCGCATTGCGCGCCGCCCGGCGGATTCGGCGCGGAGTTTCGGCTGGTACCGCGCCGAGATCATCGGGGCACTGGTGAATGGCGGCTTTCTTCTCG
>NZ_JADBGB010000007.1 GCF_015220045.1 Marivivens aquimaris
TCATGCGCATGTCATGCTGACGATGCGGGAGCTGACAGGCGAGGGGTTCGGGAAGAAGGACCGCAGCTGGAATGCACTAGACCTTCTGATGGGCTGGCGCGAAGCTTGGGCGCGGGACGCAAACACTGCCCTTGAGCGGGCAGGGCGGTCGGAGCGGATCGACCACCGGTCGCTCGATGTTCAGCGCGCCGAAGCCGAGCAACAGGTCGAGCGGGCGCGCGGGGGTGGGCAGGAAGAGCTGGCGCTTGAGCACGAGAAAAAAGTGGTCGAGCTCAGCCGGGAACCTGAGCCGAAAATCGGCCCATCGGCCAATGCCCAGGAGAAACGCGGGATCGTCACGGAGCGCGGTGAGGCTTTCCGCGCGGCTCAGGCGCGCAATGCGCAGCGCCAGGAGCTGGGCTGGCGGCAGTTGGAATTGCGGCTTGAGTTGATGGAGCGCGGGCGCGCCTTCATTGCCACCGCGCGCGAGCGGCTGGATCAGCTATGGGGTCGCGCAGAGGCGGCGATGTCACGGATCAAGGAGAGGGTTATGGGCGAGGTTGAGAAGCCGCAGGCTGGGGCCGAGCGGGGCGATATGGACGCGCGCCGGGCGGCGGTGTTGGGGCGCGATGTTGACCGACCCGGGGTGCAAGCACCGGATGTCGGGCGGGAGAGGGTTGCGCCTGACGATCCAGACCGCGAGCGTCGGGACGCCATTCTTGGGCGTGCGCGCGATATCGGACAGGAGCGGGATGCAGCGGCGGTAGAGCGGGACATTGCCGCCCGTGACGGCGAGGGCCGTGACCAAGGGCGTCGGGATGACATTCTTGGGCGCGGGCGGGATACTGCGTCCGAGCGCGGGCAGGGCCGCGACCGCGACAGAGAACGTTAAAAACTGAAAGGAACCACACAGTGTTTGAAGATCGCTACCACAAGGACCAGCCCGCCGTGAAGTCAATGGCGCAGCGCATTGCGGACAATAGCCCCCAAGTGTTCGCGACCACCGATGATTTCGTCGCTGCCTACGGACAAGAGGCAGCCGACATGGTTGCCAAAGGTGGCCTGCTGGCGGCCCTTTGGGACATCGGAATTGATGCTGTTCCCGCATCGTTCGAAGGGGAGGGGCGCGACCAGCCAAAGGGGTTGAAGACTAGCCTTGCTCGTAAGGACGGCTAAGCGTGTGGCGCTCATCAGAAGTTGATCGTGAACCGTTCGTTCTGCCAAGCGGACGGACCGCCTCAATCAAGTATACGTTCGTAGTGTCACCTAATCGGCCTGGGCTTGGCTGTCATGGGCTGTTTCGGCCCGACGACGGGATTGTTCTTTGGCAGAATGGAACGGAAGAACCCTGCCTGCTGTTCGGCGGTAGCTCCAAGGCGCTCGACGATCTGCGTGAGCATGCAGCCCTTTTGCCCTGCGGACCCGCTCGGAAGAAGGCGCATGAAGCATATCTGAAAGCTCGCAAATATCTTTGGGGTGAGATGGTCGGGCGCACGGTCTCAGTCGAAGGCGGTGGTAATGCCCAGAACAACATCTGGGTTGTCGGCATCGAGGAAAGCTCGACCGTGGAATTCGAGATCATGCTGGCGAGAGGGCAAGTCGGCTGACTTTGCGCGGCAATGCCCCCGACAGTTTTGTCGGGGGCAAGTGGCGCGGCTCTGTGCCTAGCAGTCAGGCAGGTTGTCTAGGTTGTTCTGAGAAGTCTTGTCCGCATACGTCCGCAGATACTTCTTCCCACCCTCGTTGACGACATGAATATCGGTTCGGTAGCCAGCACGATCGACGAAATAGCTGTGCGTCCTGCTCTCAATGTCGCTGATGGCGTCAGCCTTGGACCGGGGTGACCAGTATTCCCCACCATTACATAGGCGGGTGATATCTCCATCCCGATCTTTGCCCGATGCAGTTACTCTTCGATCAGCCATTTTAGAATGTCCTTCTACATGAGGTATGAATCGTAACAAGAACCACATGATAACAGGTTTTTGGGTGGAACAAAAGAGAAACGCCGTAGCAGCCCTTTTTGAAGCGCCCATTAATGAGTGTGATCCCGGAAGCGTGTCGGTCTCGCTTTGAGAGATAGACATGGCAGGGGATCGACGGGCTGACGCCTGCTCACCTCAACCCTGACAGTTTCCAAGTCCACGTCCCAAGGCCTATTCTTCGGGAGCTGCCTGGCAATCCGACAAGAGAAGCCGTTTGACCTGACCACTCGCCGATGTCACGGGGCGCACCCGCATAAGCAGTTTGTTTCGGGTGCCCGTATTACTGCCGTGAAGCGACCAGGTCAGGTTACCCAGATCACCCGCTGGGAAGTCGCCATCGGGCCTGACAGGCACGACACGTTCCAGCTGGTCAATGAAAGCGCGTCCGTTGCGCGACAGAGAATTATACCGGGTCATGTTACCTTGGTACACTGTCAGCCCAGGTGCTTCTTCCCGTGTGTTAACCCAATCCTTGGTAGCGGTGTTGAATGAAACAAGTGTTTCTCGGGGCCGACCGATGTCGATACGATTGATGGTACCCTCAGGTCCAATTGGTCGATGCGCCGCCTGAAGGCTGCCTTCCAGCTTTTCAGCGAGGTCGTCGAGATCAACTGGAGTTTTCTGCAGTGGAGGAGGCTCACGTCTCTCATACAAACTGCGGAGATGAGGCGTTTCTGGCTCTGCATCCAGAAAACCAGTTGCTCTCTTGAACGCCACTTTCAGAAAGTCACAAAATGGCGCTGCGGTAAGGGCTACCGCTGCTGCGGTCGTGGCTGGATTGGCTTCCATTAGGACGATCAGCTCAAAGATGAAACTTCCCTGCCGTGCAGGCTTCATGATTATTGAGGCATTTCTGAGCGCTGTCGCGCGCGAAACTACCTCTCCTGTCATGTAAGCGTGAGTGGCGATATGGACGGCGCGAGAAATGCCATCAATCGATGTTGCTCCGTCATATCCTGGGAGGGAATGATCGTCTGCAAGGCCGCCTTGATAGCTTATCCGAATTCGATGTTGGGATAGAGTAGGCATAATGACCTTTCTGCTCAATGTTCAGTATTAAAAGCAAAATCTTCAGGTTGAGAGAAGAGATTTTGTGATCCCGGCAATGTGCCAGTCTCGCTTTGAGCGATAGACAGGGCAGGGGATCGACGGGCTGACACCCGCTCACCCCCAACCCTGACAGTTTCCAAATCCTGTTGATCCGCCTGCCATCCTGGCAGGTCCGAGAAAACCGGCAAGCGCCGCTGTTGGCGTCGGTTCCGGTCGAGAATTCCGGTTCCTCCCACGCGCAGGCGCGCGGTTCCCTCCCAAATTCACGCCCTCCACCCGGTTGTCACGGCCCCGCCAGGCCACAGGACGGGCTTTGCCCTTACCTGCTCTGCCCTTCGGAATGCATGGGCATTCCAAAGATCAGAACAGGAAGGCCCGCCCATCGGCGGAAAGGGAAAGAGACCCGGCCCGCGTTACTCGAAGGAGGGTCACAAATGACCGCAGCGAAGTTTGACGTTTATTCCCATGTCACCAATCAGATCATCGCGCAGATCGAGGCGGGGACGCCGCCTTGGCGTAAGCCGTGGACCGGCTCTGGGGCATCGGTCAGCTTGCCAGAACGGTTCAACGGGGAAGCTTACCGGGGGATCAATATCCTGATGCTTTGGGCGACCGCGATGTCGAAGGGCTACAGCTCAGCCCGCTGGATGACGTTCAATCAGGCCAAGGAGCTTGGGGGCCATGTCCGCATGGGCGAGAAATCCGCTACCGTTGTGAAATACGGCACCGTCGAGCGGGAGGACGAAAACGGCGAGGAGCGTCAGATCCCCTATGCCAAGGCCTACCGTGTGTTCAACGCCGATCAGATCGAGGGCTTGCCCGCTGAATTCTACATCCTGCCCGATCCGCCGCGCGATCTTGACACCGTGGCCGACCCCGAGCTGGAGGCGTTTTTTGCCGCGAGCGGCGCGCAGATCGACAGCACCGAGGAACCGCGCGCCTATTACAATATCAAGACCGACCGCATCCACATGCCGCTGATCGCGACCTTTCACAGGGCCGCAGGATATTACGGCACCTTGGCGCATGAGCTGACCCACTGGACAGGGGCGACAAAGCGACTGGACCGTCTGGGCCGGTTCAATGATCGCAAGGCCTATGCGTTCGAGGAGCTGGTCGCGGAAATCGGCAACTGCATGCTTTGCACACAGATCGGGGTGGAGCCTGAATTCGACCAGAGCGCCGCCTATGTCGAGGGGTGGCTTGCTGCGATGAAGGAAGACCACCGCGCGATATTCCGCGCTGCGTCGGAGGCGCAAAAGGCCGTGGATTATATCATGGAGCGTACCGCGCAGGCCGACCGGATGGCCGCCGAGTAACAGCCTGCACCGCCGAAATGATCGAGGCCCCCGTCAGCAGGCGGGGGCCTTTTTGCGTTGTGGCGTTATCCTGGGCGTGGGCGGTTTCAGGGTGACCTGTCGGCGGGCAACCTAAAGGCCACCCGCCAACAGGCCCGGCGCTTCGCGCGGACGGGCATAGGATGCCCGTAGGACGAGAAAAGTTGAGTGACCCGCGAAGGGGGGTCAGGTGATTTCTTCAATGTCTCCTGCCAGCAGCTTTGGGAGAAGATTGGATCGGATGCCTTCCATCTTTCTTTCATAGGCGTCTTTTCGATCGAAGCGAAAGGTCCGGCTAATAAATGAACTCTTGTTCGATGGTTCCTTGTTCCAATGTGCGAGAATATAAAAATTGTCCTTTAGATAATACCCAACGACCTTGCAGGTTCGGTGCGAGCTTTCCTCTTCAATCCGATCGAGCTCGCCATGCCGTGTTTGGTGTGCAAGCTGCTTCGAACTTGGCCATGGCACCTGCCAACGTCTGCCGGTTTGGTCGAGCACGCAAACCTTCGCAACCTTATCCAGATGCGCTACTCGCCTTTCTTCTATGGAGAATTCCTTCTTTTCGCCCTCTGACAGGCTCACTGGTTTCAGGCGGCTTAAATCGTCTGCGTTCCGAAATTTGCCGTCTCGCCAGAGACGACGACGAAACAAGCGGTTCTTCAGATCAGGAGGGTTATAGGAATACTCGATAGCATCGAGTGTAACAGGCCTTCGACCAACGCATCTTACAACAATCTTGTATTTTGGGCGAGGGATGCCGTTCGAAACCTCAAAGTCAAAAACGGCCTCACATTTTAACCGTGCTTGGTCGCGTTTTTGGTGTCGAAATCGCAACCAGAGCCCAAGAATACCCGTGATCGTGCCGATTGTGCCCGTGACCGCCCCCCAGATGGCGACCGCTTGAGTGCCTGTGAGTGCGGAGAAGTCTATCCAACCAGCCATTTGGTCACACAGCGCTTTCCAGCAGCGCGATTTCGTCTTCGGTCAGGTCGAACAGATCATAGACGATGCTGTCTATCTGGGCTTCAGCCTGGGCGATTTCGGCGGTCAGGCGGGCGATCTCGGCGCGGTCGCGGTTGATCCAGTCCTCCCAGTCGGAGCGATCGGCCAGTGGGATGTCGGCCTTGAACACCTTCTTCACCTCGGCGCGGAAAGTGGCGAAGTCGGGCAGGGTCCACCATTCCTGAAGCCGGGTTGTCAGCTTGGGTTCACGTTCAGGCGGGCAGAGATCGGGAATCCGGCGCGTCAGGGCCGTTTGCAGGGCCAGACGTTTATGCGCGGCACTACTGGCGCGCTTGCTTTCAGTGGCGAGCTGCGCGCGCCTTGTGTCATCCCATTTCGGGATTGGCAGCTTTTCAACGTATTGTACCCGCAGCTCATGGTAACCGCCCCGCACTGGCGGGCTCATAGATGATAACATGAACCAGAGCACCTGACTGTTTAGGAGCGCCAGCAAAGCCTGGTCATCGGACGGGATCAGATAGGACTTGTCGTTCGAGAAAGCCCCTTGGGGTTCGAATGAAAAATTTCGCTCGGCGTTGAAGTGCGGATAGCTGATCTTCGGCGCGGCAAAGTGCGGAGCATAGGCCTCCTGCGCCTGTTGGAGCTCGAACCATTCCTGTTTCGTGGCGCGCTTTTCCAGTTTGTCCCTGAAGGGCAGCAGCCATTCCCGGATGGCGGGATAATCGTCAATGTCGATCCGGTTCTTGGGAATGTAGATCAGCCACAGGCCGCGCGGTTCGGCACGCCAGCGTTTCAGGTCTTTGCCTTCGAGGAAGGGCTTCAGCAAATCGGCAGACTTTGGGTCCTGGGCACAGAGGCGTTCTTTGGTAACGTTGTCGATCACAAAGGCTCCGTTCAACCCTGTAACAATCCCCCGGCATGGTGCGCCATATACGCTTTTCAGGGTCTTCCTGCCCTTTTTGATCTTGTCCCGCAGGGCGCGCAGGGCGGGGTTTTCCAGTTCCCATGACCCGGCCCCCAGGGCTGTTTGTGGATACGGGCCGGCAGCGGCTTCCCAAGTGGCGAGGAAGTTGTTTTCCGGCAGAGCATCCACCTTCCAGAAGCGCAGCTCATGCCCCTTGGGCGCGGCACCTCGTTTCATGGTCAGGATGGCCGGATAGGTGGTCACCCCCTCGAAGACTTGCAGGTCGCCAAAATCGACTACGCTTTCGATGGTCGCCTCTTTCAGAAGGTATTCGCGCAGGGGCTTGCCCGAGCCGGTCTTGAAGAAGGTGTTCGAGGAAATGTAGCCCAAGCGCCCACCCGGTTTCAGCAAGCGCAGGCCGCGTTCGTAGAAATAGCAGTAGAGATCAGCCCGGTCGGACACGACCTCATAGCGCTTTTCCAGATAGGGTTTCAGCAGCTTCAGGAATTCCATCCGCACATAAGGCGGGTTGCCCAGGACCACGTCAAAGCCACCTTCGGCAAAGACGCCGGGGAAGGCGGTTTCCCAGGTGAAGGCGTGGTCGAGATAGGCGAAGTTGCTGTCCTCGATCAGGCTGTCACCGACGCGGATGCTGCCCGACAGGCTGTCGAGAAGCTTGCCGCGCCGGGCGGTCTTGATCCAGAGCGACAGCTTGGTGATCTCGATGCTTTCCTCGTTCACGTCCACGCCGAAGAGGTTGTCGGTCAGAATTTCGCTGTCGGGGACATAGTCGAGCAGATCGCCAAAATGCTCGGCCTTAGGCAGCAGGTCTTTGATCTTGTCGTTTACGCGGGTCAGTTCGGCCTTCATGAAGTCGAAGGCCATGATCAGGAACACACCGGAGCCACAGGCGGGATCGACAATGCGCAAAGATTTCAGGCGATCGCGATAGGCTTGCCAAGCTTCGAGCTCGGCCGACTTTTTCCGCCAGGGGATGTTTTCGTAGTCGGTGACATCCGCGCCCTTCTTGGCGTGAGCGCGCATAGTGTCGTCGAAGATTTCCCGCAGATGCGTGCCCAGAGTTTCGGCCACGATGAAGCGCGCGATATAATCAGGGGTATAGACCACCCCGTCACGCTTGCGCCGCCCGCTTGTGCCAGTGGTTTTCTCGGGCTCTTCCTCTTCACCGCGCGCGATCGCTTGCAGGCGTTCCACGTCCGCGATGGACTGTTCAAAGATATGGCCGAGGACCGTGACCGAGACCTCGGAGGCGAAGTCATACTCGCCTAGGGTTTTGAACCCTTCGCAGATGTCATCGGGGATGTTCAGCCTGTTGATCACCGCGTCTTCGCGGAACAGACCCCCGTTGTAGCGCGGGATTTTCAGCTCGTTATTGCCCACGTCGATCGCGCGGAACAGACCTTTGAAATTGTCCCAGACGGGGCGAGGGTTGTAAGGGTCACGCGCGATGAAGGCGTTTTCCAGTGTGTTGTCCGGTAGCAGGCCGGTATCTTCGGCAAAGGCGATGAACAACACCCGATCGAGGATCTTCTGCGCGAGGGCGATCGCATCGAGGGGCGCGATCGCGGTATCGGCCTTCTGGACGGCGCTCAGGAGCTTGAGGCGCAGGTCCTTGTAGTCCTGATACAGGCTGTCGGTGATGTCCTTGTCTTCGCGGCGGCTTTCTTTCAGCAGATCAGCCGTGCGGCCAGACAGCAGATTTTCCGCCGACAGAAGCAGCATGAATCGCGCGTATTCTGAGGGGTCTGTCAGTTGGTCGAGGCGGAATTCCTCATAGGCCGAGGTGCCTTCCCCGAAACCGTAGAAGCGCAGCTCGATCATGTTCGAGACCATAACCCATTTCACGCCGCGCGCGTTCATGGCGTATTCCCACGCCTGTTGAACGGGGCTCTTGTTCCGGCCCGGCATGATTGCATCGAGGTCGCGGGTATCCGCGCCCTTCAGCTCGAATGGTGCCACGATGTCAGGCGTCTTGCCGCCAAAGCGGCCAAGCGCCAGATCGACGCTACCGCGCAGAATATTTTGTTCGGTTGAGACGTTGTAGTCTGCCCCGCCAGCCGGGCCATGGTAGCCGAGAACACCTTCAACGATCTTGGAGGCGAACTGCCCATGCAGGGCGGTTTCCTTCAGGCGTTCAATCCGGCCCGAGCTGATCAACTCTGCCCAGGCTTCCAGCGCAGCCAGATGCTCTGACGGGATCGGATCGGCTTTGATGTGGCGCTTCAGGGTCTTACGGTTGAACAAATTCATGAATTAAAGGGCTTTCTTGATGCTGCCCCATGGCAGCGAAACATAGAGATCGTGCATGAGAGCAAAGCGCTCTTCAAAGGGCGCAAGGTCACCAATTTCGAGGGCGAGCGTTTCCCAATCGGCCTGGGCGCGTTGTTTGATTTCCGGGTCATCCATGGATTCTGGCTTAGCCTCGATCCCACGGCTGCGGCATTTCTCGATCAACGTGGTCAGGATGGCTGTTTTGTCAGCACCGCTGAAATCATGCTCGCCAATCAGAAATGCGATGTCGTAGACGTCCTGTCGCCGGTTGCGCTTGCGTATGGTTTGCTGAAGCAGAGCGCGGAATTTTTCGGCAATGAGCTCATGGATCGTGAACGCGCGCACCGCCACACCGGCCCCGTGCAGGTTTAGCTCCTGGAAGGCATAGACTTGATCGCGGAAGCTGATCTCGACATCAAGAACTCGGCTTGCCTTGCCGTCCGCCAGCCGGGCCTCTTCACCTGTGCCGCGCTTGGCGGAGCCAATGCGGACCCGGAGCGCGGGGAATTCGTGATCCTCAAAATTCTCTGCGCGCGGCATTTTCTTCACCGATTGCACCCGGCAAAGAAGATCGGGATAGCCGAGCCTGATCGCGGTTCTGGGCAAAAGTTCATTCAGTTCGGTGGTGAGCTTTTCCGTCAGGTCGGCGGGTTCTGCCATTGAGGTGAAGTCCACATCCCCGGTGACCCGATTGCTTTTGAAAGCGAGGGCCATGACCGCCCCGCCCTTTAAAACGAGTGTTTTCGATAGTGAGGGGGCTAGGCCGATTGCCCCCAGGACAATCTCCGTAACCTGGCGATCTCGATAGAGCGTTGGGTTTGCACGTGCGGCTTCGACCCATGCGCGAACATCGACATCGACGATGTCGAATTTGCTATCTTGAGCGTGGGGGTCGTTGTCAGACATTTATTGATATCATCCAGCGTTCTGAGAATTCAGGGGCATAGTCGGCGTCAGGGTCGAGTTTGCGCGATCCGCCCCGTTGAGCAAACTGCTCCCAGTTGTGCAGCGCCGGATCATCTATGTCCATGACTTCAGACAGAATATAGCCTGCGCGGACTTTGGCGATCTTACTGTCGAGGAGATCAATTGCGGCAATAATTTCGGGCACCCACTGATCCGCCTCATTTTCCCAGACATCGAGAACATGGCGCATGCCCCCACAAAGCTGTGGTTCGGCAAGCATGTCAGCAAAGGTTTGGCCAATTGAAGTGATCCGCGTTTCCTCACCACTCACGGGGGCCGGTGTCCAGGGGTGGCTTGATACATGCACCACGATCGGGCGGCGACGGATCGTACCCTTGAAGCCAGGCCTATTCAGAACGGGCGCTTCGATCTGGTCGAGATCGGGCAGGTCTACATGAAGACGTTTATCCCGGAGCGCATTCCACAGGGGTCTTTTGGGGGTTGTCAGGTGCAGCGCCTGTGGGCTGCGGTCAGTAAGCCCATAGCGCTGCATGGCAGATAGATGCGAGACGTAGGCGAAAGGATCAGCGATGCAGGCGACCTCTTCCGCCGACCCAGCTCTCGTTGATTGCGTCACACGCCACACGCCCGAGCGGAAGTCAGAGTCCATGACAAGCGCCTTCCGTGCCTCAAGGCGCCGTAGCGCATTTTTGGCGCGTGTCTGATCCCAGTCGTGCGGGAGGCGCTTCAACGGCTCGCCGTTCAGCGCCTTTTTGTGAAACAGGTGGTAGCCTAGAACGAAGAAATCATAGAAGGTTATGACCGGCAAGTCCTTGTCGGTTATATCTTTTTCGATACCTTCGGTAAAATTCATCTGACGTCCTTACCCCTATGTCCTTAGGACATAGGGGTAAGGACGGCGTTGTGTCAAGAGTGGCCATCATCGTATGCCACTTAGCATATTAGACGCGACTGCGATATCTGTATGTCCTAAGGACATACAGATATCGCAGTCAGATGTAAATAGCGACTTCAAATTCACCCAAACATCGCCAGCTGCTGAGGCTCCACCCAATAGCCGCGCTGACGCTTGGACGCTTCCAGTGTGATCAGAGCCGCGACCGCTTGGCTTTCATCCGCGAACCAATCCATCCGAACCTGACCGCCCTGGCCTATCCGTCCCCATTCCCGATAGAGCGTCCATTCGCCAAACAGGTTGGGCATGACGGCCATCCGGTAGAACCGGGCGACATTCTTCGCAGGCAGGTGTTTTTCGAGATAGGTCTGCATGGGTCAGAGATGATACTTGCGCGCGATTTCCAAGGCTTCGGCCTGTTCGGTGCCGATGTATTCCTTGGTGCTTTCGATGCTGGCATGGCCGAGCAACAACTGAGCTGCGCGCAGGTTGCCGGTTTGCTGATAAATATGGGTAGGGAAGGTGCGGCGCAGCGAATGCAGGCCATAGAGGCTGGGATCGAGGCGGGCCTTTTCCAGCCAGGACTTGAAGAGCCGCCAGAGCTGGCTTTCGCTGAGATGGGTGTGGGACCACCGTGCCCCCTGCCCCGTGAACAACCAGCCATGCAGCGGCTTTTCAGAGTCGGCGAGATAGGCCCGCAAACTGTCGCGCGTCCCCGAGGACAGCCGCGCCTGGACCGGGCGTGCATTGCGGGCTTCGGTCTTCTTCTGCCGAATTTCCACGATCTCGCGCACGCCTGCCGGTGTGGCTACGTCTGAGACCCGCAGGCGCACCAGGTCAGAACCCCGGAAGCTGGTGTCGAGGGCCACGTTGAACAGCGCCAGATCGCGCAAGGCGCGCTCCTGGCGCAACAGCAGCCGGATCAGCGCCACTTGGTCGGGCGTGAGGGGCGGCTTCTTGCCCACAACGCGGCCCTTGTTCCAGGTGGTCTCGGGGGTGGCAGACATGGCAAATCCTTGCAGGCTTTTTTAGCATTTTGCCAACAAACCTTGCATGATGAAAGCGGCCTGTCGCGGAACGCGTGGTTCTGGCCATGTTTTATTGGGGTTTCGACCATGGCACTTATGCAAGCTTCTATCATAAAGCTCGCATGATAACTAGAAGGGTTCTGTTGTGACGTCGCTAACTGTGACCAACAAAATTCTCTTTATTTGCAGGGATGTGGCCGTAAGGTTGCCTATGAAACCAAGTAGGATAGCAAAATGAAAATTAGGATCAGCCAGTTCATTGATTTTGCATACGGAGACAAGCGTAAGGATAAGGCTAAAGCCCGAAGCATAATTGACGATTTCAATCTGCCGTATGACCCCATCAAGGATCGCTACAAGCAATTTCGCGAAGCAATGACTGCCCTTGAAGAACAGGAGATCACAGCCAAACAGTTTTTGGACCTACATTCTAGCGTTTCCGCAAATAAGTCTGCTGGATACAAAGTGCTGTGCCAAAACTACCTTGATTTAAAGGAGGATCATGCGCTCATTTGGCAGGGGCGTAGCCCTATTGAGGCAAATATTTCTGGACTAAACATCACAACAGCTTGGTACTTGCGCACAGAAGAAAACAATCAGAGAAGAATTATTTTCTTACACTTTGGAAAAGAACAATTGCCGAGAAAGAAGGAGCGCGGCTTTCTAACTGTACTACGATTGGCGAAGCCAGATTCGGCGGGAGTCGGCATTCTCAATATCCAAGCCGGTACTCTGATAACCGCAACGCGGCTGGATCAAAGCGAAGCTGATTATCTGCATGAGCGAGCCGCCAAATTCATGGAACTTGCCAAGGCCATCCAGGCAGGCGGCTAGCAGTTTAGGTCGCCTTGTCGGTTGGACGACGGGACATTAGAAATCTAACGCTTTGAGGCGACATATACGGCTCGAAAGAAGGCTTACGCTACTGTTTGCAAATTAAAAATCAGTCGAAGTTTATCGCTTCGAAGAACCCTTTCAGACCATTCTGGAACGGATCGAGCGCATGTATTCGCTCTTCGGCCCAGACGATCCACTCGCTGAGAGGTCTATCTTCAATGGCGGTATCACCCTCAATTTGCAGACGGTGGCGTAGTTCGTCGATGAACGCCATAAGCCGATCGCGCTCCCGCCAGTTGTTTGCGTGCTCCTGAAACCGACACCAGCGCTTGTGGTCTATCTCCAGCTGTCTTTGGCGCTCACGGCGTTCTGCCTGCTCTTGTTCGTAGCGGCGGTGCCATTCTGCGCGCTCCCGCGCCTCCTCTGCCAAAAGCGGCCCTGCCGCGATAATGGCGCTTACAATATCAGGCAGCATAATCGCCATCTTCTTCTTGGGCGTTTCAATCCAGTCGCGACTGCGGCCATTGACGTAGGTGTCGAACCTCACGCGCAGAAAGCCAGAGGAAACAAGGCCTGTTTGGTGGTGATGAGGAAGGGCCGTCCACTTCCCTGCCCCTTCCATGATCTTTGTCGCCCTCGACATTTTCTCAGCGATTACGCACTTGAGCTCTTGCCCGCTGACAAGGAATTTCACCTTGCCTGTAAGCTTGGCTTCGCCGATCTGTCCCCCTTGCTTCTCGATCGCGCGAAACAGGGTGCTTGTCACCCTGAAGCGATATCGGTCACGCGCAGTGAGGTCGCTGATATGAGGAAGTGACCCTCCCCAAAAGTCGCGCGACCGTTGCCGGTTTTCCGCTCGACGGCTCTCCTGTAGCTGACGGTGCTCTGCGACCCATGCCTTCACCTTCGGGTGCAGCGCTCGCATATGGTCAAGGCTTTCGTCGTCTTCATCGAAGGGTGGTAGTTCCGCAACGGACTCAGCGTCGCGAGATGGGACGGACGCAGGTACTGGCGGTTTACCACTGCCCCGCGCTGGCTTGATTGAAGGGGAGGTCTTTTGGGGCGGTTCAAATGACGGCAAAGGAGGCATTTCAGGAGCACGGCCAACGGCCTTTTTCTGCCAGTAGCCCAGGGGTGGCGTAGGGATTTGGCGCTTTCGACAAAGAGCGGCCAAGCCTGGCCCGTTCGTCGCGAGTTGGGGGCCAAGCTTGCTCATGGGTGTCTGCCAGACCAGTTCGTAAAGTTCCTCGCGAGACATTTCCTCTGCGGGGCGGGTAACGATGCCATCCATGTGGGCCCTTTCTCCCTCGTGAATTCTCCATGAAATTGACAGCCGCCTTCGTATCACCCCTTTACTTGTACTTAATATTGTACATATAGAGGGAAGCAAAGGAGAGTCGACATGGATGTTATGACCTACTCAGACGCACGAGCTCAACTGAAGGGCGTCATGGATCGAGCGATCCACGACAAGCAAGAAGTTGTTGTGACGCGCAAAAAAGGTGAGTCCGTCGTGGTTGTATCCTTGGAAACCTGGAACGCCGTCAACGAGACGTTGCACCTCTTGTCCACGCCGAAAAACGCATCCCGCTTGCGCGCGTCAATCGCGCAACTCGATGCTGGAACTGGCGAAGAGCGTGAGCTTACCGAGTGAAGCTGGTTTTTTCCGATCAGGCTTGGGAAGATTATCAGTACTGGGTCAGCACCAACGACAAGGTACGTGACCGGATCAACGAGCTGATCAAGCAATGCAAGCGGACCCCCTTCAAAGGAACCGGCAAGCCGGAACCTTTGAAGGGCGATCTGACCGGCTGGTGGTCACGGCGGATTTCTCAGGAAGATCGAATGGTCTACCGGGTCAGTGGAGCTGGTGATGGCCAAAGCCTAGAGATTGCGCAACTGCGGTTCCATTACTGAATGGTCCGAAGGTTAGCGCGCAAGCTTTTGATACCCTTCCCACATCATCTCTATTAGCTGTCCCTGCGTGATGCCAAGGCGCTCTGCCTCAGCGGCAATCGCTTCCCCGACTTCAGGGAAGACTTTTGGATGCAGCTGATAGGTGCGAGGGCTTGGTTTACGCCCCGGTTTCTTGCGTGGGGTTCGATCAAGGAACCCCCTCGCCTCTCCAACCTCATCAACGCGGCGGACCTCAGCTGCCGTAGTGTCTTTCGGTCGGGCCTTCAGCCCTGCAAGCCTATTTGAGCCGCTCATAGACAGCCTCCGTGAAGTCTTTGGCGTTCTGCAAAGCCTTATCGACCTTGCCGCCAGTTACCATGTCAGGGTCTTTCATCATCGCGGTCAGATCACCGCCATAAGCGAAGATTTCTGAAAACGCTGCGCGCGCGACGAGGGATGGCTCGATGACGTCGATCCCTGCCCCGCGGAGCTGTAGTTCCAGCTCCTTTTGAACGCGGCTTTTCACAGCTGCGCTCGTTTTGGTCAGAACAACGGCGTGACGGATTGTGCGGCCAAGCGCCTCTTCCTCTTCTCGGATCAAAGCCAAGGCTTCAGACCCGATCTCCGCGTCGAGCGCCGTTGGCTGCATCGGGACGATAACCAGATCTGCTTGAGAGATAGCGCGACTGACAAGCTGCGATGCTACGCCTTCAAGATCAACAATCACGATCTGCCCATCGCCATCTGATGCCCTGATCGTCGGCACTATCTCAGAGCGCCCTATATCCTGATGAAGCGTCACACCTTTGGGGAGTCCGTGAGATGCCCATCGGGTCAGTGACTTGTTGGGGTCGCAGTCCAAGACTGTCACTTGAGCTCCCATCCGAGCGAACTCTGTGGCCAGGATTACAGCACATGTGGATTTTCCAACGCCCCCTTTGGGGCTTGCCATGACGATGACGGGCATTGCTCGGCCTCATACTATTTCCATTACCGGAAACATATCACTTACCGGGAAAATTTCCAATACCGGAATAAAATTTGATACCGGATTTAAATCCGTAACCGGTTTTAAATCCTGTCAAGGTCTACCGCGTTTCTCGAACCACTTACGGCAGAAGCCTACGAATGCGGCATCCACATCCCTCGGAGCCTCCACGATCCAGTCGCGCCACTCACTTTCCAGGTGACGTACATCCCAACCAGGCGCGGCCTGTCGCGCCCTATCGTAGGTTTCAGATTTTAGTGGAGGGATATGCCCTTCGATAAGAGAGGGCGGGGTCATCGTACCGCGATTGGTGAAAACCACCATGTCCGCCACTTCATCGAAAAATACTTGATAATCGGGCAGGTGATCATGAACAGCCAGCTGCTTGATCATCTGACGAAATCGCTTTTCAGGGCTTTGCGACCCAGACTTCATAAGCAGGTGCTTTAGGGTAATCTTCCAGCTCTTTTGCTGACCACAGTGCTTGCGTGCCAGCTCATAAACGCGGCGTTCAATCGGCTTGCGCAAGCGAAAGTAGTCGCGGTGAAGGGTCAACACCTCTTCGTTTTTGATTGCATTGAAGACCCAGTCCGACAGCTTGACCTCACACCAGAGCAAACGACCGTCGAGGCCTTGCTTTCGACGGATGGAGGAGGCGTCGATCAACCCGAACCCATCAATCTGTTCTTCGTCACCAGAAACGATGTTCGTTCTGATCCGCGTGCCTTCCAACCGGTCAAGCGCATCCATAAGCGAGATGTATTCTCGACCACTGGTGCCACGGTTCGTGAAAATCAGGAGTTCGTGCGAATTGATACGAACGCGGGGCGAGACCGGTTCCCCATGTTTAAGTTTCGCCATAATCTGACTGATGCAGTAAATCAGGATGTCCTTGTCATAGATGGTTGCCAACCCTTTGACACTCGGCGTGATTTCTAACCAGTGATCGCCGTTCCTATAACGCTTCACAGAAGTCTCCGGTTTCTTGGAGAGTGAATAGAACGGATGCTCCATATGTTGCATAACGTCCTTGAGAACAGCGTCTGCAACGTCACAGATGAACAGATCGTGCTGAGGGTGACGATCAGGCAAGAGGGGTGTCAGTGGGTTCGTGTTTTCAGTTACCATAGCAGTACATTCGTGTTTTCAGTTACTCATGTCAAGATTCGTGTTTTCAGTTACCAAAGTTCGTGTTTTCAGTTACCGAGATTCGTGTTTTTAGTTACCGATCGACTGCGTAACATGTTGATTCAAAATAGTAAAACAGGCCTCAAAAACAGCTTAACACTATATTTAACACATATTTAACACTGCAAGCCTGTGGATAACTTTTAAAGTCACCTCAGTTCAGTGGATTCTGATCAAACCGTCCGCGGTAGGTCTTGCTCTTGAAGTACAGGTTCTGCTTTGCCTTGAGCGGGTTGCGGTTGCCTACCAGCAGCAGCAGATCATCCGCCTTCATGCCAGTGATCTGCTCAGCGGTCATGAGCTTCTGTCGCTGCTCTGAATAGGAAAAATCCCGACCCTCGTTCGGGGCCTTACCCTCTCGAATTTGCTGAGAATAGACAGTGCTTTCCCCGAGGTGGCGCGCTGCCCATTCGGCGGTTTCGATATCGTTGAGGTTGAAGACGCGCTTGGTGATACAGGAGCCAAAGATCGAACGGGCATCGTTTGGCCCATAGGCCTTTTCGACCTGACCCGTGTCCTGGGTAACGAACAGCGCTTCGACACCCGCTCCGGCGGCGACGTTAGCAATGTTCATGATCTGCTCCATGCGGCCCATCCGCACGAATTCATCAAGAACCAGCAGGATCGGGGCCTTGACCTTGCGCCGCCCGTCCTGACGCACGACCGTGCCCAGGACAAGGTTGATGAACAGGCGCATGAAGATCGCTTGCTTGTCCACCTGGTCGAGAGGCACCGCGATGAAGAGATCGACCCGATCATCGAGAAGATCATCCATGCGGAAGCTGGACCCAGCCAGGAAACGGCGCATGTTGTCGGACTGCATCCACTCAAAAGCTTTTGAGACCGCTGTCTGAATCGACCCGCGTTCTCTGTCTCCCGCGCGCAGAATGGTGGCAGCGGTCTGAGCCGGGCGGTGGCCGACAAGGTCGGCGTTTTCGGCCCAGGCCTCAAGCGTGCCGTCGAGGTTTGCTGACAGAAGCAGATCGGCGACGGCGATCAGATTGCGCCGGTTGGGTTCTTCCTGGGTCACGATCACTTCGATCGCCGCCGCGACCAGCTGGCGGGCCATTTCCGAAAAATGTGCCCCGTCGCCTTGTTCCGGTTTGACCAAGCCGTCCGCAACCAGGGCCACGTCGCGCGCCAGCTCGTGGGGCCGGATGTAGTCGAGCGGGTTGAACTGATCCTTTCCATCCTCGACGAGGCCGAAAGGGTTGAGGACGGCCACCTTACGCCCGAGCTCTTCGCGGTGGCGGCGCGTGACGGCGAAATTCTCGCCCTTGATGTCCAGGACGACGACCGGCCCCTGGTGATCAAGGATCGCCGGGATCACGGCGCTGACGCCCTTGCCGCCGCGTGTTCCGGAGACGACGAGGTGATGCCCGCCACGCCAGCCCTTCGCATCGTTCTTGATGTAGCGCAGGAGCTTGCCCTTGTGCAGGGCGAGGGGCAGGCCGGTCTTGTTGCGCTTCAGCTGGGCCACGTCACGCGGGTCCATCCATCCCGCTTGCCATGGGCCGGTGCGGGATTTGCGGTTGCGGCCAATGCGCGGATTGAAGATCGCCATCAGCGGGGTGCTGACAGCGACAGCCACTCCAAAGGCCCCAAGCGCGAAGGAGATCGCCATGGCCTGTTTCTGGGGATCAGAATACCGCGCCAGCCCCTTGAGCCCTTCCCAAATGGCACGGGGGAGGGGCCAGCCAGCGCCCGTCCATGCCTGGACTGTCGCCAGTATGTCGCTGAGCGGGCCTCTGAGGGGCGTCAGGGCAGTGAGGACGGCCACGCACAGGCAGACCCATGCGAGGAGCTTTAGGGGCGTCCTGTGGCGCTCAGCGGTGGTCCCGAGGGTATCGAGGATGGTGGCCACGGCGATGATCGGGAAGGCATAGGTGGTCACCGGGTAGATCGCGACCGCTTGCGGAGCGAGGATCAGGGCGGCAGCGGCTACGATCACAGTGCCGATCATGATCACCCAGTGTCGGGCTTCCAAAACAAAACTCATGACCGGTCCTCGTCGCTATCGGGAAACAGAATCTGCCACAGTCCACGGTCGCGATCCCGCTGGGTGAGGCGGTCTGGTAGGTCGCGCCGCACGATGCTCTGAAGAGCGGGTTCGGCGCTCAAACGGTCGAAGACCAAAGTGCCCAGGAGCCATTTGAGGCGGTCTTCGTCTTTCTTTTCGGATAGACGCCGCCGGGCATCGAGCGCTGCGATTTGGGCGTCGAGCTGGGCTTTCTTCTCGGCCAGTTCTTTGATCCGGGCGTCGGTTGGGCGGCTTTGGGACATGGGGCAACCTTAGCAATAATGAAGGCGAATGTAGTGGTGGATTGATAGGTTGAAAAGAAAGAAATGCGCGCTTATACATTGTCTTCGACAACGTGCGCGTCCTCATGGGGGTAAACCCCCGCGCCGGACGGCTTCCCCCCAAGGCGGCAGCGCCGCCTGAACGAGGGTTTCACCCTCGCGCTCCCGACCAGCGACACAGGCGCTGGACCCTGTTTTGAAGAGAGGCGTCCCAAGCGTGGCGATCTACCATCTCAGTGCAAAAGTGATCAGCCGGGCAGGGGGCCGTTCATCTGTCGCAGCCGCCGCCTACCGGACGGCTGGGCGGCTGCGGGATGAGCGGCAGGGGTTGGAGCATGACTACAGCCGCAAGGGCGGGGTCGTGCATTCAGAGATCATGGCCCCCGAGAACGCCCCCGACTGGATGTGCGATCGCGACCAGCTCTGGAATGCGGTCGAGGCGGTCGAGAAGCGGCGCGATGCGCAGCTTGCCCGTGAGATCGAAGTGGCCCTTCCCCGTGAACTCGATCGTGGTGAGAGGTTGGAGCTCTTGCGCGGATTCGTGCAGCGAGAATTTGTTGATCGAGGCATGATCGCCGATGTGGCCATTCACGAGGGCAAAGCCCGTGATGGCCAGGGGCAGCC